>CAVRDQ010000120.1:0-23558 GCA_963719655.1 uncultured Acidobacteriota bacterium
CATCTGGTTCAGCAATAACCTTTATGTACTTCATCATTACGTGCTCTGCCCAGCGACACCGTCTGGTTCGCCGCTTCCGCCGCTGAAACCGCCTCGCCCGCCACCCGCGCCGCCTCGCTGGCGTTCTTGGCTATCTCGCCGATGGTCGAATTCATCTCCTCCGCCCCGACGCAGCGTTCCGAATTAGTGTTCACCTGAGCCCCAGCATCGGACACCAGCTTCGCCTGCGCCGTCGTCTCTTCGGAATTGGCCGTGATCTGCTGGCTGGTCGCCGACAGCTCTTCGCTCGACGCCGCCACTTGCTCGGCGATGTCGGGGATCAACTTGATCAAATTCTGCAGGTTGTTCTTCATCTCGTTGAGCGCCGGCCCCGGCCCGCCCCAGTTCATCTCCGGAAGTGATACCCACAAGTCCTTGGCGAGCGGGTTCTTGGCCGCTATCTCCTGAATCAGGCCCAGCATCCGCGCGATGCTGTGGAAATCAGACGGGTCGTGAAAACCGCCACAGCCAAACCGATGCCCATGCCCACCAAGGCAAGCCCCGCTACAATGAAGAGCGCCCGCAATTCAACGCCAGTTTGCTCTTTCAAAATGTCTTCTTTGATCTTGTTTTCCAAAACGACCAGGTCGGCGACCTCCTTTACGCAACCGGCTTCGGACCTCTCCTGTCTGCGGGCTGAAGGCAAGTTCTTCTGCGTCTTTTGCTTTCCCCGTACGCCGCAATTCGATCTCGCGGTCGGCAATGGCACGGTACTCGTCGTTGCTTCTGAGGATCTCCGCATGCAGCCTCTTGCCCTCTTCGGTGACCAAGAAAGTCTCCCCAGCCGGTCCATGTTCTCGGCGAACTGCGCTTTCCCCTCGTCATCGTGCTTAAGCAGGTCTTCTTTTCCGCCAGCGGAATCGCCTTGGTGTCTTCTTCATCTACTCGTTCGTTCGTGGTCTTGTTCCACGTAGTTGGCAAGATTGTAGTGGAAGAACGGCGAGGCCGTGAAGAGCGCGTGCGGGTTGAAGGTGTGCACCCAGCTCGCGTTGGCCAGCACGTCGGTCTCGCGGTCGGCATCGCGTAGTCCAATGGTGGGATATTGGCCATTGGTGGGATTGTTCTCGATGTCGTTGGGATTGGGATCGTAGGGGATTTGATAGAAGTCGCGGCGCAGGCTGGTGACGGCCCGGAGTTGATCGGCCGGCGTCAGGTTGTAGATGACAGAGCCAAATCCGCCGTAGCCGTTGGTGCGGTCATGCACCACCTGCGGCACGGGCGTCTGGATGCCGAGGTCGCTGCGGTTGCCGTTGAGGCTCGCGTACCAGGCCAGGCGCTCGGAGTGGTCTCCGAAGCTGAGCTGGTCGTTGGTCTGGTAGAAATTGCCGGCACTGAGGATGAGCTCGGCCTCGCGCTGGCGCTCAAAGCCAGTGCGCGGCACCACGTTGAAGACGCCATAGGTGCGGTCGCCAAGCTCGGCTCCGTATCCGCCGCGGCTGATCTCGATGTAGTCCACGTCCTTGGGATCGAACTGCGGGCCGAGGTTGCTGGCAATGTTGGTGTTGGGCACGGGCACGCCGTCAATCAGCCAAGTGGTCTGGTGTCCGCCGCGGATGTGAAGCTGGTCGTGCGTAAAGTAAGAGCCCGGCACCCACTCGGTAATCATGGCCAGGCTGTTCGAGCGCGAGGCTCCGGGAGTGTTCTCGATATCCTGGCGGCTGAGCGTGGTGGTGGGCGTGGCGGAGTCTGCGGCGACGGGAATGACCTGCGAGCTGACCGTTACGACCTCGTGCGCGGAGGCCAATGCAAGCTGAAGATGCAGGATGGGCTCGGTGTTGCTGGCGATGCTGAGCGTCTGCTGTGCCGGGGCAAAGCCCGAGGCGGTGACCGTGAGGGTGTAGTCGCCAAAGGGCACGGCGGGCAGACGGAAGGCTCCCTCGGCATTGCTGACGACCGACAACTGCAGGTCGCTTTGGCGCGCACGCAGGGTGACGCGGGCGTTGGCGATGGGACGGTGCTGCGCGTCATGCACAATGCCGCGGGCGGCTCCGAAGACGGTGGCAAAGGAACTTGACGTGAGCAGCAAGAGTGCCGCTAGAAAGAAATGGGAACGAAACCTGGTCATGCAATCTCCACGAGGGTGCGCGCGGCACGGAGCGCGCGGCTGAAAGAGCGCGACGGCCCGGCGATGAAAATGCATCCGACGGCTGCCGTTGCGAGGGACAGCGTTGGCCGTGGGCTCGTATGGCGCGGGCGGAGCAAGAATCAGAACAATCGAGTTGTGAGGTTAGAACGCGATGAGGCTGGGAGGGGCTCGCGAGGAGCCGTAGCGAACGGGTAAGGCGGCGGCGTGCGGCACAATCGCGCGCGAGGCGAACGGGGCGGCGGCAAAGATCAGAGGCTGGTGCGCACGGGTGGCATCGCCGATGGCGAAGCCGTTGAGAACCGTGCCAAGCTGACGGTAGGGGCACGGCTCGGGCTGCTGGCGAAAGCCGGGCGAGCTGTCATCGGCACGCAGGCGCTGCAGCATGGCGAGCATGGCGCAGTGATGGCGTCCGCGGCCACGGCAGCAGGGTGGAAGATCGGCCTCGGAGGGTCCAAGCAACGCCGGGGCAACCACCGTCCACAACAGCAGCAGGAGCACGAGCTGCGAGACGAGTTTGAAGAAGAGGCGGCGCATGGGCGACCCACGATTCTAACAAAATGCGGAACGCGTCGCGCGGAACAGTCACGGACCTGGCCGCACCATGGCGCAAAGCCAGGAGCGTGCTTGGAACTGGGCATCCCTGCGGCGGCCAATTGGAGCAACGACTGCAACCCGTCCCGGCGGCCGCAATGAGCATGAGGTTGCCCGCGCCTGGGCCGGGATTGGCAGGCGCGCGCGGCGTATGCGACACTGCTTGTGGCGTTGCACACATATGTTGCAGATGGCCGCTCCCCGCGGCCGGCAACAGCAGGGCCGGGATGGCGAAACTGGCAGACGCAGCGGACTTAAAATCCGCAGACTCGAAAGAGTTGTGGGGGTTCAAGTCCCCCTCCCGGCACCATAGAATCAATCAGTTACGCGATTTGGAGCCCCTCAACTTCGAGGAGCTTTTTGGGGTTGGTGTCTGATCTGGTGGCTGTTGGACAACCTGAATATTCAGGCCAGGCATTCTCTGAATTAGCAGCTTCTTGGGGCCGGCGGCTGGCTTCGGCGCGGCCAAACACTTCGACATCAGGGACGAAGCTGGGTCCCAGGCAGCCGCTCAGGGTCAGGGATAAGAGCTCAAGATGGTTAGCAGGCCACTACCGCCTAGTGGCGGCTGCCGGCCAATGCGTAGTTTGCCTTGCCCAGCCGCCGGGGATCTCGCTCACTCTGGGCGAGGATGAAACGGTCCATGGAATCCAGCAGCGAGCGCGCCATCTTGGACATCTCCTCGGACGAGGCGGCCAATTCGGTGGAGCTGGAGGAGGAGCGCTGCACCAGCTCGTGCATCCGCTCCATGGCCCGCACCACGGCCTGTGCTCCGCTGGCCTGCTCCTCCACGCTGCTGGTGATCTCATGCGTGATTTCATTGAGCCGGGTGGTGGCCTGTGCAATCTGCGAACTGCCGTGCGACTGCTCGGTGGTGGCCAGGCCGATCTCCCGGGAGAGATTGAAGACATCGCTGACCACGTTGGAGATTTTTCCCAGCGCCATACTCAGATCGTTGCCCAGCACCAGGCCCTCGTTCACGTTCAGGGTGCTCTTCTGCATGTTCTCCACGGCCTTGAGGGCTTCTTTCTGAATGCTGCCGATCAACTCGCTGATCTCGTGTGTGGCGCCGGCGGATTTCTCGGCGAGCTTGCGCACCTCGTCGGCGACGACGGCGAAGCCCAAGCCGTGTTCTCCGGCGCGAGCGGCCTCAATGGCGGCGTTCAGCGCCAGCAGGTTGGTCTGGTCGGCGATGTCGTCAATGACTTCGACAATCTTTCCAATGTTCCGCACCCGCTCACCCAGCTCGCCGATGATGGATGACGAGGCGCCGATGGAGGCGTTGATGCGGCTCAGTCCATCGGTGGCCTTCTGCATGGAGGCGATGCCGCTCTGCACCTCGTCGCGCGAGCGGGTGGAGATATCCAGCAGAATGTTGGCCGTGTCTGCCACGCGCTGAATGCTGGCGACCATCTCGTCAATGGACGCCGAGGTCTGGCTGACGCTGGCGGCCTGCATCTGGGTATTCTGCACAACGTGCTGCACGTTCACACTCATCTCGTGCATGGTGCTGGTAACTTCTTCAATGGCCGAGGAGGCGAGGGTTCCCACCCGTGCGGAGTCCTCCGAGGCGCTGGCCACCTGGCTGGAGCCGGAGGCCACCTGGCTGGCGCTCTCGCGGACCTGCAGCACCATGGCGCCCAGGCCGTCGGTCATGCGGGCAAAAGCGTGTCCCAGCACATCGCGCTCGGAGCGCGGCGCCACTTCGCAGGAGAGATCGCCGCCGGCGATTCCCTCGGAGACGGCGGCCATTTCCTTCAGGTATCCGATCATTCCGTCAAAGGAGCGCGCCAGGTCGCCAAGCTCGTCTTTGCGAGTGACGTCCACCTTGTGCTCCAGGTCGCCGGAGCCGCTGATGGCCTTGGCGACGACGATGAGTTCATTGAGCGGGCCGGTGATGGTGCGGCGAAGGCGGGTAACACACAGCAGTGCGATGAGCCAGGAGATGACCAGGACGATGGCGGCGATGGTCGCATAGCTGCGGTAGCGCCGCGTGACCTCGGCCAGGTCCGACTGGACGCAGACCGTGCCGAGCGCATCTCCACTCAGTGTCATGGGCAGGTACTGCACTATCTGGTCGCCCTGGTAGTAGGTGCCGCGGCGCCGCAGTGGCAGCGCTTCGGAACTGTTTGAGCCCTTGGGATGATAGGAGGCGAAGACGTTGCCCTGTTTGTCATAAAGGAAGGCGGCGGTGATGTGGGGCTCGGCCTTCAGAGTGGCCAGCACTTCACTGGCGGCGGCCTGATCGCCAAAGCCGAGCGCGGCTGTGCTGTTGTCACTGATAATCTGCACCAGGGTGGAGAGATGATCGGCGGTGGCCTGCTTGGCGGTCACTACGTCATACCCCAGCAGAACCGCGCACACCAGCAGCAGCACAGCCGTGCTGGTTGCCATCATCATCACCATCAGCTTGCGGCCAATGGACCAGTCGCGCAGTTCCATGACAGTTCCCTTCAGTTGCCGTCTCCGACGATGGTGGCGAGCGAGAGCAGCCGGGAACTGATCTGCAGGTGCGCCCGCTCCGCCGCGTGAGGATTCACCTCAAAGCGGATGCGGCCTTCATTGAGCAACAGGTTGACCACTCCTCCGTGCTGGCCGAAGCCTGTGTTTTCTCCCACGGTTAGTACGTTGGAGCCACGCAGGCGGTCCAATATCGCCGCGCTGTTCCTGGCTTCGGAGGCTCCCACATAAATGACCCGGCAGGATTTCAGGTCGCCATCATGCTGCAGGCGGCGGACCACAATCTTCCTGCCGTTCACCGGCTTGCCGTAAGCCAGCCGCTGCAGGGAGTCGCCCGTGGAGTCGGCGCCGACGAAGCCGATCACCAGGTCTCCATTGTTGTCAGGCCACTGCACAAAGTTCATCAGCTTGTAGAGGAAGGCGGCCTTGGCATCGTGCTCTTCCACGGTTTGCGCCTGCACCCCGGAAGCGGCCGCCCCCGCATAGAACATCAGGAAGAGCAGCACCACCCCCAGCATCCGCCACACCCGGGCAGCGGTGCTGCTCCGTGGTTCGACGGTGAGGCGTTTGTCCACCATTGATCGTGTTCGGACTTGCATAAAAGTTCCCCGGATTAATGCGCTGCAACAGATGAATGCGTGTCTGGCTGTTTGGTCTCGCTCTCGTCGTGCCTACCCGAACTCCAGGTGAGCTTGAAGCGGAAGCTCCTCTGGTCGTCACCCAACAGAGAGGTCGACGGAAGGACATAAGTCTGCTCGAAGTACCCGAAGGTGGTGCTGCTCATCGAGCGGCCAACCAGGTTGTACCCCCCCGCGGAGAGCCATAAACCATGCCACGAACGGGTATTCACGATTACGTTGACGCGCACGGGAGGCAGAGCGGAACCCACCTCTGGCCACTGCGACAGGCTGCGGCTCATGTACTGCGCCTCCAAGGCCGGTGTCACCACGCGGTGGAAGAGCGGCGCCGCCAAATTCAGTTTGACCAGGTGTTTGGGTGAGTTGGGCAAATGGCCGCCGGCAACGTCACTGTGCGCATCCTGATAGGTGTAACTCAGCCGGCTCTCCAGCCCGGAGGGCAGCTTGCCGAGCAGTTCCAGCTCCGCGCCTCCGGCCGAAGCCTTGGAGTTGGAGAATGTCGTCTGATCAATGCCGCCGACGACGATCGTCTGCTCCTGGATGTAGCTGCCAATGTGGTTGTAGAAGCCGGCTGCGGAGAGCGAGAACTTCCCGTTGATTTGGTGGTCCACCACGCCCTCAATGGTTCGGATCGTCTCCGGCTGCAGGTTCGGCGAAGGCTGGCTGGCCATGCCCGCATAGTACAACTCGGAGAAGCTGGGCACGCGGTAGCCGGTTCCGTACAGGAACTTCAACGTGGTCGCCCGGGGCAAGGTGTAGATGAGCGCCGCGCGCGGGCTGGTCGTGTTGCCGAACAGGTAATTGTAACGGTCATTGCGCACCCCCGCGTTCAGGATGAGCTTGGGCGTAAAGCGGATCTCGGCATCGCCGTACAGTCCCCAGATGGCCGACGTGCGATGGTAGTTCACATAGGTTTCCGAGGTGACCGGAATGTCGTAGAGGATGTAATTGCTCTGCGCCTGGCGGAAATTGTCGCGGTACTCGCTGCCCACGCTGACCCGCACCTTGTCCTGCAGGAAGCGGCGGCTCAGCTTGAGGTCCATCCCGGCGCGATCGCCGTGCGCGGTGTCGTAGTCATACAGGGTGCCGTGGCAACGGGCCTCGCTGCAACCGCGCAGGTCGTTCACCTTGCCGTGCGACTCGTAGGTGTCATAGTACGTGCGCGCGCTGAACTGAATTCCCTTGCCCACCGGGTGGTCGTACTGCAGATCAACATAGCCCTGGAACTTGGTGGTGTGGGTATCCGTCTGGTGGCAGCTGCCGCACCACTGCGCCGAGGATGGCACGTGCTGCTGCGAGGCCACGGCCGCGGCCTGCAAGGTGAATCCGTGGCTGGATACCATGGCAAAGATGCGGCGCGTCTGGTCACGAGCGGCGGACGACCCGATGGGATTCTGGATCTTGTCCAGCTGGCCGGGAGTGTTGGTATCCCAATAGGTGGCGGAGATGAGCGCGTTCGTGCCATTGCGCTCCGCGCCGTAGGTGGTCGTCACCTTGTAGGTGCCCAGGCTGGCTGCCTCCCCGGAGACCGTGGTGCCGTGGCTCTTGCCGGAGCGGGTGATGACGTTGACCACCCCGAAGAAGGCTCCGGCGCCGTAGAGCGAGGAGCTGGGGCCGCGCACCACTTCGATGCGGTCCACAATGTCCATGTCCACCGGGAAGTCGTTCTCCACCGGGGCGGAATCATCCACATTGTTGTTGATGGGGTGACCGTTCACCAGGTAGAGGATGCGTCCATTGGAGTCGCCCGGAGGGGCGAAGCCGCGCACGCCGATGCTGCTGTAGCTGCCGTGATTCTGAACGTAGAAGCCGTTCAGGCTCGACAGGGCCTCCTGGATGGTGCGGTAACCATATTTCCGTATCTCCTCCGCGGTGATCACACTGATGGAGGAGGGAGCCTCAACCGCTTTCTGCTCATACTTGGAGGCGCTGTAGACCTTGGCGCCGAGCAGTTCTTCCAGGCTAAGCGTGTCTGCCTCGCCGCGCTGCTGCGCGCAGGCGAGACCGCCAAAAACCAGGATGAAAATTGCGACTAAAGCCAACTTAATACGGAGAAATAAAGTAAAAGAACTGGAGCAGTGCATATCTGTTGCCTGTTCCGACCTACGGTATGGCCTTGAATAGTAATTAATAAAACAGCACGTAAGGTATATCGGATATGCACTCCGGACAAATTACCGAGGTAATGGCCGTGGCTCCATCCGAAGCGGCGATGGATGGCTGAGCCCGCATTTTGCCTGGGAGTGTGATGCATGGCGCTGTGTTGAGCGGTGGGGCTTTATGAGTGAGGCATTCGGCGAGGAAGCGGCGGGACGGGGAGGGTCAGCGCAGTGCAAGGCTGCCCGCAGCGGCGCGGATTCGCCGCCCCGAAGACCGTGGCGCGATGATTTTGCCGGGAGGTGTTGGATTGAAGCTGCGACGCTTACCGGCGACCGGCGAGCGTTACTCGTGATCCTCCGCGCTGACGCCCAGCACGCGGAGCTTGGCGATGGCATCGCGGTTCACATAAATCAACTGGTTGTTGTCACCCGGACTGGTGGGGCGCAGAAAAAAGCCGGCATCCTTGAAGACCGGCAGCGCGTTTTTGGCGTAGCCCTCCATCACCTCTCCATCCTGAAAGGTGACCTCGACCCAGATGCTCTTGATCTCCGGACCCTGGCTGTAGAACTGGACGGGCTGCTGTTCGCGGTCGCCCTCAAAGGATGAAACGAAGAAGATGCCCTTGACCTCGGCCCAGTTCAGGTCGGCAAGCGCGCTGCCGTCGGTGGTGCGGAAGCCGGACGCCTCGCAGAGAAAACGCGGGAGAAATTCTTCGCTGGTGGCCAGGGCGTGAATGGAGTCCTGCGCGCAGAAGTAACCCTTGACGATGGAGCCATCCTGGCGGCGAACTACAACTTTGTGCTGGGTGCCATCCCCGTCCGGGGAGGCGCTCTTGTCAATTGCGATTACGGGCATGCGGCCTTTGACCTGTTTCTATCCTCCGGGGACGGAGACAACCCGTACTGCCGGATCTTGTACAGCAGCGCCTTGTAGCTGATCTGCAACTCGTCGGCCACGCGGCGACGGTTCCAGTTGTGGCGCCGCAGGACCTCGCCCATGATCTGGGTCTCGACTTCGTTCATGGCGCTGCGAGCACGCTTCTTCAGGCCAATCGGAGCTCCGTCCGGCTCGGTCATTCCCGGCTTATGGCCCAGATGACCACCCATGGCGCGACGCAGCTCGCCCAGCATGTGCTGCTCACTGCCCAACACCAGGTAGCGCTTAATCGAGCTTTCCAGCTCGCGCAGGTTGCCCGGCCAGTCGTACTGCATGTAGGCCGCCAGGAGTTCATCGGACATGACGAGGGGCTGGCGGGCGAAGCTGGCCGACAACTTCCGCATAAAATGCCGGATCAGAATCGGAATCTCCTCCTTGCGCTCACGCAGCGGCGGCATCTGGATGGAGAAACCGTTCAGGCGGTAGTAAAGATCTTCGCGGAAGGTGCGGGCGGCGATGGCCGCATCCATGTCAATGTTGGTGGCGGCCAGCACCCGAACGTTCACCTTGATCGGCACACGGCCACCCAGGCGGGAGAACGTACCATCCTGCAGAACCTGCAGGAGCTTCGACTGCATGGCAGGCGGCATCTCGCCGATCTCATCCAGCAGGATGGTGCCCATGTTGCAGATTTCGAACTTTCCGGGCTTGGAGCGGACGGCCCCGGTGAACGCACCCTGCTCGTAGCCGAACAGCTCGCTCTCCAGCAGGTCGGCCGGCATGGCCGCGCAGTTTACCTTCAAAAAGGTCCGGTGTGCCCGGGGCGACGTCTTGTGGATGAACTGGGCCACCACTTCCTTGCCCGTTCCGCTTTCGCCCAGGATCAGAATCGGCAGGTCCACCTGCGCCAGCATCGCGGCCTGGCTGCGGATCTCGTTCATGCGCTTGCTGGCGCTCACGAAGAAAAGGCCATCGCTCAGTTCGGTTTCCTGTATGGCCTCGGCCTGGCTTCCGCCATCCTTCATCATGCCGAGGAACTTGCTCACGCACTGGGTCAGTTCGTTCTTGCCAAAGGGCAGCTGAACGCACTCCGATGCACCCGCCTGAATCGCCTTCACCGCAAAACGCACGTCCGGAAGGCAGGAGACAACCACGATTGGGACCAGGGGCTTGGCCTCACGCAGGCTGGCCAGCGCGCTCAGGGAGCCATACCCGCTCACGTGCAGAACGATCACGTCGGGCGAAAAACCACGCTGCACCCGCAGGTGTGCGTGCTCGAGGTTCAAGGCCGTGACCTCGACCCCATCACGCACCAAGGCGTGATTGAGAAATGGAAGAAGCTTGACGTCATCGCATGCCAGCAACAGCTCGCGGGGCTCTGCGTGAAAGACAGACCGGGGTTTCATCGTAACGGTAGGCATGGTTCTCTTTCTCCAAGCCAAAAACACTGTCAAAAGTCTGTAGCCCGAACACGGCCATGGCGCAGGCGAACACGCCGATCCAACAGACAGGGCCACCACGACCCGAGGGAACATTGCGCAGAGATTAGCACACTCCATCTCAATTTGGGTTTAATTGGTCCACTTTTTATTGGGAATTCCCGAAAATTAACGTCAGAAGGGTCCGATTTTCGCCGTATCTTCCCCTGCGGAAAGGCAACAAAAGCCGCTAATTCCAGGCGTGGACCCCACAATAGACAAGGCTATCGTGAGGTCTGCAACAAGTTGCTTACTATCGAGCGGACGAGAGGCGAGGAGACGCCTGGCGAGCCGCCTTCACCGTCTGTTCCACCACCCTGCTCTGTTGCAAAGCATTGATCTTTGGGAACATAGGCAGAGACAGCACCTCGCTGGCAAGGCGCTCGGTCAGCGGCAGGTCTCCCAGACGATAGCCCAGCGAACTGTAAGCTTTTTGCAAATGGATCGGTACCGGATAGTGAATTCCCGTGCCGATTCCAGCAGCGCTAAGCGCGGCCTGCACCTGTTCGCGCTCTGCAACGCGTACCACGTAGAGGTGGTAGACGGGATTGCGGTCCGGAGCCTTGAACGGCGCGATCACCTCGGAGACGCCCAGGAAGGCCGCGTCGTAGCGTGCCGCAGCCTCCCGCCGCAGTTGATTCCACTCTGCCAGGTGTTTGAGCTTGACGTCGAGGAAGGCGGCCTGGATGGCGTCCAGACGGCCGTTGTAGCCAATTACATCGTGATAATACCGTTGGGACTGGCCGTGATCGCGCAGCATGCGCACCTGTGCCGCCAGCGCAGGATCGTTGGTGGTGACGGCACCGCCTTCACCACAGGCTCCCAGGTTCTTGCCCGGGTAAAAGCTGAAGGCCGCGGCCAGGCCGATGGAGCCGGCTTTGCGCCAGCGCTTCTCACGCTGGGAGAAATACTCCGCGCCATGGGCCTGGCAGGCGTCCTCAAAGAGCAGCAGGCCAAACTCCCGCGCGACCTCCTCGATGGCGTCCATGTCGGCCATCTGGCCGTAGAGATGGACGGGCAGCACCGCCACGATGGGCGTCTGCGTCCGGAGGCTGAGCGGCAGTCCGGTTCGCGCATCCTTTGGGCAGCTTTCCAGGTAGGCGCGCAGCTTTGCCGGGCAGAGGTTGTAGGTCCGCTCCTCGACTTCGATGAACTCCGGCGTGGCGCCCGCCTGGGTGATGGCCTCCGCCGTGGCGATGAAGGTGTTGGAGGTCGTCAGGACCGTCTGGCCCGGCTGCACTCCTCCGGCGATGAGCGCGAAGAGCAGCGCATCGGTTCCGCTGGCCACGCCGGCACATTCAGCAACGTCGTGGAAGGCGGCGAAGCTCTTCTCAAAGCTGGTGAGGGCCGCGCCGCCGATGAACGCCGCGCTGTGCAGCGCGGTGCGGAAGGCTTCCGTCAACTCCGCCTCAAGTTCAAGGTGGGGGCCAATCAAATCCAGAAAAGGAACATTGTCATTCATAGGTCGCAGCGGTGCCCTGGGTTGCAGCATTGCCCTCAATGTAGCGCAGAATTTTAGCGGGGTTGCCGGCAACGACGGCGTGGGCCGGCACGTCCTTGGTGACCACGCTGCCCGCTCCGACCATGGCACCCTCGCCAATCGTCACGCTGGAAAGAATCGTCGCCCCGGAGCCAATGGACGCTTCCCTCTTCACCAGGGTTCGTTCGACGGCCCAGTCCGCCTCGGTTTGCAGAGAGCCATCGGCGGTAACGGCGCGCGGAAAGCTGTCGTTGACGAACGTCACGCCATGTCCGACGAAGACCCCGTCCTCGATGGTGACGCCTTCACAGATGAAGGTGTGGCTGGAGATCTTGCAGTTGGCGCCAATCTTCGCGTTCTTCTGCACCTCGACGAAGGCGCCGATCTTGGTTCCGTCGCCGACCTCGCAACCGTAAAGATTGATGAACTTCGAAAGCCGAACCCCGTTTCCCAGCTTTACGTCCGGCGCAATCGAGCAGAACTCACTACTCATATCTGAACCTGGGAGCCACGGCCCTGCAGAGATTCGTTGGCCGCCTGGAGCATTTTCACGATGCGCAGCCCGGCGTGACCGTCGTTGATCGGCCGCTGCTGCTTCAGAATGCACTCGTTGAAGTAGCCGAGTTCGAGTTTGAGCGCCTCGGTGGCTTCCACCTGCGGGGCCCACATGTCTCCGGAGCGATAGCTGACCAGCAGGTCGTAAACGCCTTCGCGGGTGTTGGTATTCACGCCGCGGTCGTACACCTTGATCTTCTCGTCGTTCTCCAGGTCGTTCCACATCAGCATTTTCTTGGTGCCGCCCACCATCGTCGTGCGCACCTTGACCGGCGACAGCCAGTTCACGTTGACGTGCGCGATCAGCTTGTCCGGGTAATACACGGTGAGGAAGGCGATGTCCTCCACGCTGTTGACGTGCCGCTGCCCGGTGGCGACCACGCCTTCGGGACGCGCGGGAAGCAGGTAATCCATGATGGAGAGATCGTGCGGCGCAAGGTCCCAAATCACGTTGACGTCGTGCTGGAAGAGTCCGAGGTTCACTCGCGTGGTGTCGTAGTAATACAGGTCGCCGAGCTCGCCGGCATCAATCAGCTGCTTGATCTTGCGAACCGCTCCGGTGAACAGGAAGGTGTGATCCACCATGATCTTCAGGTTCTTGCGCTCGGCAAGCTCGATCAGTTCTTCCGCCTGCTGCACGGTGGCCGTGAAGGGCTTTTCCACGAAGACGTGCTTGCCGTTTTCCAGAGCCGCCTTGGCCAGTTCGAAGTGCGCCCACACGGGTGTGACGACGGCAACCACGTCAATTTCGGGCGAGCGGAGAACCTCCTGCACATCCCTGGTGACCGCCATATCGGGATATGCCTTGGCCACCTTGGCAAGCGCCTCGGGACGCTGATCGCACACCAGTGCAACCTGCGAATCGTCCTGCATATGGAAGTTGCGAACGATGTTCGGACCCCAGTACCCGTAGCCGATGACGCCCACGGAGAGCGCTTTCTTCGCACGCCGGATCCGAATGTTGAACGGGTCGTGGTAAATCAGCGGCGACACCGGCGCCGGCACCGCCTGGGGACCGACAGCACTGCCAGTCTGCCTTGCGCGCAATGACATAGATGGAACGGGGGAACTTTCCATGACTCCTCCAAAAGCTGAACGAAAGACCGGCTACGCAAACAACTTCATAGCCTTGGGACGGAAGCACCAACACACACACACAACGCGGTTCATCTAAGCGAAATGAGTTAAAGCAATCGGCTGGCCAGAAGAAGCAGGACGGAGCGGCAATCCTGCAAAGCCTGTATTTGCCGCATTTTCGTGTGGTTTCCCGTCGCACACTGCGGAATCGGAACCCATCCCCTCCCGTTTTGGAGTGCTGTCTGCAAGAAACTGCGCAACCAAAGAGAAAAACGTGGCCCCATGCTGGGGAAAGACCGGGATTCCACTTGAGTGCGGCGAGAGAATCCACTGCTTCGGTCACTCTCAAGGAGAACTGCGTAAGCGTGGGGGGCCGCGGCGTGGCCATGAAATCCAGGCCGCGTGCGTCAATTCGACTGTGACTGAGTGTGAAAAACTACGGCTTCAGCTCGACTGCATGGCCGGCCTCGCAGAGCCACCAATGCCCCATAAAACGCGGGTTTTACGGCACTTTGCTTACACCGGGATATCCAGGAGACTTATCTGCCGCGCCCGTACATGTACGAGGAGAAAGTTGTGAGCATACCTTCGACTTACCACGATGCAGAAGATGCGCGCTACTTCATCCGTTGTCTGCTAATGTCAGATCAGTAGACAGCCAACAGTAGACAGCCAGTATTGGTGCCGCGCCGAATCATCCTGACTGGGGTTCCCCCAGCAATCGGATCCGAGCATTAACCAAAGGGCTTTCTGTACCGAACATCACCCTGGCGGCGACAGGACACGTGTGTCTGCCGCGTTGGGATCGCGCAAAAGCGTGAGAGGTGGAGGTGTGCTTGGCGATGGGATTCCGTAAGGCATTGTTGATTCAGGAGTTAAGTCATGAAACGGATTACTTTACTGGCAGTATTGTTCGTCCTCACCACGCTGGCGTTCGCGCAGAATCTCAAGATATCGGGCTCCGGCAGCAACATCAACCGCATGAGGAGACCGATCAGCCTGTCGCCCATGGCCCTCTCGTTTGGTAACCAGACGATCAATACCACCAGCGCCGCCATGTATGTGAACTTACCCAATAACAGTGGTGACACGCTTTCATTGACCAGCATTAGTACATCCGGTGCCTTCGCCGAGACTAACGACTGCGGATCGAGCCTGGATCCCGGTGACAATTGCACCATCTCGGTCACCTTTACGCCGACCGCGACCGGAGCGCAGAGTGGAACACTCCTGGTGGCCGATAGCTCGGGCTCCCAGACGGTCGCCCTCAGTGGCACCGGAACCGGTGTGGCCGCAGCTACTCTCTCGGTCAGCTCACTGACCTTCAGCAGCCAGACGATCAACACCACCAGCGCGGCTCAGTCGGTGACGCTAACGAACGGCGGCAGCGCGGCACTATCACTGACAGGCATCAGCGCCTCCGGCAACTTCGCCGAGACCAACACCTGCGGATCGAGCGTTGCCGCCGGCGCGAACTGCACCATCTCGGTCAAGTTCACCCCGACCTCAACCGGAGCGCTGAGCGGAACTCTCTCGGTCGCAGACAGCGTCGGCTCCCAGACGGTCGCCCTCAGTGGCACCGGAACCGGTGTGGCCGCGGCTACTCTCTCGGTCAGCTCGCTGACCTTCAGCAGCCAGACGATCAACACCACCAGCGCAGCTCAGTCGGTGACGCTAACGAACGGCGGCAGCGCGGCACTATCACTGACCGGCATCAGTGCCTCCGGCAGCTTTGCCGAGACCAACACCTGCGGCTCAAGCGTCGCCGCCGGCGCGAACTGCACGATCTCGGTCAAGTTCACCCCGACCTCAACTGGAGCGCTGAGCGGAACCCTCTCAGTCGTCGACGCGGTTGGCACGCAGACGGTCACCCTCAGTGGCACCGGAACCGGTGTGGCCGCGGCTACTCTCTCGGTCAGCTCGCTGACCTTCAGCAGCCAGATCATCAACACGACCAGCACGGCAATGTCCGTGACGCTAACCAACGGCGGCAGCGCGGCACTTTCACTTACCGGCATCAGCGCCTCCGGCAGCTTCGCCGAGACCAACACCTGCGGATCGAGTGTCGCCGCCGGAGCGAACTGCACCATCTCGGTCACCTTCACCCCGACCTCAACCGGAGCGCTGAGCGGAACCCTCTCGGTCGCAGACAGCGTCGGCACCCAGACGGTCTCTCTGGCCGGTACGGGAACCGGTGTGGCCGCAGCTACTCTCTCGGTCAGCTCGCTGACCTTCAGCAGCCAGATCATCAACACGACCAGCACGGCAATGTCGGTAACGCTAACAAACGGCGGCAGCGCGGCACTTTCACTTACAGGCATCAGCGCATCCGGCAACTTCGCCGAGACCAACACCTGCGGATCGAGCGTCGCCGCCGGAGCGAACTGCACGATCTCGGTTACCTTCACCCCGACCTCAACCGGAGCACTGAGCGGAACTCTCTCGGTCGCAGACAGCGTCGGAACCCAGACGGTCGCCCTCAGTGGTACCGGAGCAACGGCCGGCAACCTGGTAACCAGCCCGGCCAGCATCGCCTTCGGCAACGTCACCACCGGACAGTCCAGCTCGCAGAGCGTGACTCTGACCAACAGCGGCGGAACGCCGGTTACGATCAGCTCGCTCAGCCTGAGCGGCAGCGGAGTCACGACCTCCGGCCTCACCACGCCCCTGACCCTGGCGGCCAGCGGATACACATCCTTTACCGTCACCTTCGACCCCACGAGCGCAGGCAGCGTAAGCGGCGGAGTCTATCTGACCAACAACAGCCCCACCACCAGCTTCGAGCTTCCGGTGACCGGAACCGGAGTGGCGGTTGCCAACATCAGCCTGTCGCCCACTTCGCTCAGCTTTGCCAGCCAGGGCATAGGCACCACCAGCGCGGCTCAGTCTGTCACCCTGACGAACAGCGGAAGCGCAACCCTGACGCTCAGCAGCATCACGGCTTCCGGCAGCTTTGCCGAGACCAACAACTGCGGATCCAGTGTGGCCGCCGGTGGAAGCTGCACCATTGAAGTCACCTACACCCCCACCGCTTCCGGCAGCAGCAGCGGGACGCTGGCGGTAGCAGACAACGCAACCGGCAGTCCGCAGAGTGTGACTTTGGCCGGAAGCGGCGTTCCCCAGTTGCAGCTGAGCTGGAATGCGGAAACCGGGTCGCTGAACGGCTACAACACTTACCGTTCGACGGTCTCCGGCGGACCCTACACGAAGCTGAACTCGACGCCGCAGGCTGCCAACTCGTACACCGATCTCACGGTGGCGTGCGGAAGCACTTACTACTACGTCGTCACCGCGGTCAGCACCAGCAACGTGGAAAGTGGCTACTCCAACCAGGCCGTGGCGACGGTGCCGTAACAAAGGCCGGGGGGCGAACCCAAAAAGGTATTACCTAAGGGACATACCTAATGGAGGATAAGAACATCCCGTTGCGTATACTGTGGCCGAACATGTAAGGTAGGAGTACATCCCAGCAAGAATTGCTCCACAGTTATAGACCCCGGGAAAACTGTACGTGGATGTTCTGCTTCACCTTGTAACCTCTTATTAATGAGCGCACTAGAGCGACGGTGCGCATGTGTGGATCGGCAGATGTTGGTTACTGGCCTAATGTTATTGACTACTTAACGATGGTTTTGAGTTGTAATTATGCAAAGGTTTTCACATTACCTTGGATGCGACCTTCCGTAAGTTGTCAGTAGCTCGCCTGTTCGCGCATGATTTCGCTGGGTCAACCGTTAACTCTCCATAGCTGCCACAAGGCAGTGGAACGGAACCAAGGTGATGGCACAATTGGACTGGCGAAAACACACTCTCTACGGATTCAGCGTCCTCCTATTGGCATCCATGATGGCATGCGGCGGAGGCGGCGGCGGAGCTTCTACGGGCTCGTCATCTGCCCCGAACGCCGTCCTGTCGCCTTCAGCGATTGCATTTGCCGCGCAGGAGATGAACACAGCGAGTTCCTCCAAGTCCCTGACGCTGACCAACAGTGGCAATGCATCCCTTAGTGTGAGTGGCATCAGTGCCTCCGGCAGCTTTGCCGAGACCAACAACTGCGGCTCAAGCCTGACCGCCGGCGCCAGCTGCACCATCTCCGTTACTTTCACCCCGACCACAACCGGATCACTAAGCGGAACCCTCTCGGTCACCGACAGCGTCGGCACGCAGACGGTTGCGCTCTCCGGAACTGGGACCGGTGCAGCCGCAGCCACGCTCTCGGTCAGCTCGCTCACCTTCAGCAGCCAGGTCATCAACACCACCAGCGCGGCCATGTCAGTGACCCTGACGAACGGCGGCAGCACCGCACTTTCGCTGACCAGCATCGGCGCCTCCGGCAATTTTGCCGAGACCAACAACTGCGGCACAAGCCTTGCCGCCGGCGCCAACTGCGCCATCGAGGTCACCTTTACGCCGGCCTCAAGCGGAGCACTGAGCGGAACCCTCTCGGTGGTAGATAGCGTCGGCACGCAGACGGTCGCCCTCACCGGTACCGGTGCGACGGCAGCCGCACTGGTGGCCAGCCCTGGCAGCATCGCCTTCGGCAACGTCACTACAGGCCAATCCAGCTCGCAGAGCGTGACTTTATCCAACAGCGGCGGATCCCCGGTCACCATCAACTCACTCAGCCTCAGCGGCAGCGGCGTTACGGTCACTGGATTGACCACTCCCCTGACCCTGGCGGCCAGCGGATACACATCCTTTACCGTTACCTTCGCACCCACCAGTGCGGGTAGCGTCAGCGGCGGAGTCTATCTGGCGAACACCAGTTCCACCACCAGCTTCGAGATTCCGGTGACCGGCACCGGCGTGGCGGTTGCCAGTATCAGCCTGTCTCCCACGTCGCTCAACTTTGCCAGCCAGGGCGTCGGCACCACCAGCGCGGCCCAGTCGGTGACCCTGACGAACGGCGGGACCGCTACGCTGGCGATCAGCAGCATCAGCGCCTCCGGCAGCTTTGCCGAGACCAACAACTGCGGATCCAGCGTGGCCGCCGGCTCCAGCTGCACCATCGAAGTCACGTTTTCTCCCACAGCGCAGGGCAGCAGCAGCGGGACGCTTTCCGTTGCCGACAGCGCAACCGGCAGTCCGCAGAGTGTGACATTGAGCGGAACCAGCGTTCCTGAGGTGCTGTTGAGCTGGAATGCGGATACTGGATCAATAAGTGGGTACAACACCTACCGCTCGACCGTCTCCGGCGGCCCCTACACGAAGCTGAACTCGTCGCCGCAGGCTGCCACCTCCTACACCGATCTCACGGTGACCTCCGGTGACACCTACTATTACGTCGTCACCGCGGTCAGTACCAGCAACGTGGAAAGCGGGTACTCCAATCAGGCTGCGGCAACCGTACCGTAAACATCTACAAACAAGACTTTTAGACTGGTTTGGCAAAGCTACTCCCCGGCAACCCCGGGGAGTTTTGTTTGCCAGCAGGCATCGGAACGCCAGTTATGGTCAGGAACGTGCTGTAAAGAGGGACGGGCACGTGAGAAGCCATGACTGGAACGTATCAGATGGAACGCGAAATTCGGTCCACAGGTGACCTTCCACCGCTGGAGGTGGTCTTTGGCTCCTCCGCAGCCATGCAGACGGTGCGTCTGCAGTTGGCACGCGCGGCGGGAACGAACATCCCCGTGCTCATTCGCGGCGCCAGCGGCACCGGCAAGGAGATTATTGCCAAGCTGATCCACCGGAATTCACCCTGGGGAGGCGGCCCGTTCGTAAAGGTCAACTGCCCGGCCATCCCTGGCACACTGATCGAAAGCGAGCTCTTCGGGCATGAAAGAGGAGCGTTCACCGGCGCCTATGCGCGTAAGACCGGGCGCTTCGCGGCGGCCGATAAAGGCACGCTATTCCTGGACGAAATTGGCGACCTCGATCCTGCGCTGCAGGCTAAGCTCCTGCAGGTTCTTCAGGATGGAACGTTCTTCCGCATTGGCGGGCAAATAGAGGAAGCCGCCGAGCCGCGCATCATCTCCGCTACCAACCATTTGTTGGAAGAGGACATGGGAAGCGGCCATTTCCGCCCGGATTTGTACTACCGCCTGGATGGAATCTCCATCACCTTGCCCACGCTGGCGGAGCGGATCGAAGACATCCCGGTGCTGGCCGAGTATTTTGTGCAGTTCTATAACGAAGCATTCAGCCGGCGGACGCCGAACTTCTCCGAACAGGGCATCAAGCGGCTGATGGACTGCCAGTGGCACGGCAATGTACGCGAACTGGAAAACGTGGTTCGCAGATACGTTGTCTTTGGGCAGGAAGAGGCTTCGCTGGCCGACATCAAGCGGCGCGACTCGCTGACCTATGTGCCTGAGATTGCGCTGGATGGCGACATCTCCCTGAAGCAGATTACGCGGCGCGCGGTGCGGGAGTTGGAATACAAGGTCATCTCCCGGGTGCTGCTGGAACATCGCGGCAATCGAACGACGGCGGCACGCGCGCTCAAGATCAGCTATCGCGCCCTGATGTACAAGATTCGCGACAACGGGATCCCGCGGATTCGGGCTTTGAACCGGAAAACTCCGGCCGCGGAAAGTGCCCAGGAGTCGTAGGCTGGGGGCGGCTCAAAGGCGTACTGTGCACCCAACTTCCGATGGATAGTGAAAATATTTGCATAAGTGAGTTGGCGGCGCAGGACGGGGTTACGGCGTCTCCGAAGTGGAGTGCCGGCCAGGAACAAAACTGACCGTAATAATAGGGAAAAGTAGGAAGTAAATTACGGAGTTGGAAAAGTTTTATCCAACTAATTGCCCGAACGGACTTTTGCCAGATAGGTAACTTACACATAGTCCCCGGTGGTGTTGGTCCATTCATGCCTTTGGAAGCAACCGGTGATGGCCCCTTGAAGTGCTGAGATTCGTCATCTGCTTTGGAATCATTTGCTTTGAATTGGTTACCCCGGTCCGCATGAGACGGTTCAGAATCGGCTGGCTGTGCCGGCGGCAATGGTACGGCAGTTGCTCTGAAGAGCGGTGGGCTGGTTTATATCTTCGAGGTCCAGGCGAAAATGACGACGAATCCCCTTCGAGCCGACGCACCATCCTTGATCTCCGGGAAGCAGATCGAAGCCGAGCGGAACTTCCTCGCCCGCATTGCCCAGGAATGCCGCAGGGCGGAACGCTCCGGGCAGCGCTTCGTGCTGGTCCTGCTGGAAGGCACCGAGAGAATCCAGGAGTGGTTGCCGCTGATCGTCACTCCCTTGGCGCCCGCCACACGGGAAACCGACGCATGGGGATGGTATGAGGACGGGTACACGCTCGGCATCCTCTTCTCCGAGCTGGGGAAGACGGACCCGGCGGAGGCGAGGCGGACGATCGTGGAGAAGATACGTGTGGCGCTGCATGGCTCCGGAGTTGCCGAAAAATTGGCGGTCTCGGCCTTTGCGCTGCCGCACAACCTGAATGAGGCGAGCGACAGCGGCGGCACTCCGCAAAGGGTCGAGCCTCTGCTTCAGCCCGTGCCCAGGCCCGCCCACAACGGAATCAAGCGGGCGATTGACATTGTGGGCTCCGCCCTGCTGCTGACCCTGCTGTCGCCAACCCTTTTACTGGTGGCCCTGGCAATCAAGCTGACATCGCGGGGACCGGTACTGTTCCGCCAGGCCCGCGTAGGCAGCGGCGGAAGATGCTTCACCATGCTCAAGTTCCGCTCCATGCAAGTGGTGAATGACCACAGCTTGCATGAGAACTACGTCAAGCAGTTCATCAACGGAACGGCGAGCAAGAAGGTCAACCACAACGGCGACGCGGTATTCAAGCTGGTGAACGACCCGCGCATCACTCCCATCGGCGACTTTCTGCGGCGCACGAGTCTGGATGAACTTCCGCAGTTCTGGAATGTGCTGGTGGGCGACATGTCGCTGGTCGGCCCGCGGCCACCGATCCCCTACGAGGTGGAGTGCTACGCACTGTGGCACCAGCGGCGCGTGTTGGAAGTGAAGCCCGGCATCACCGGCCTGTGGCAGGTGCGGGGACGCAGCAAGACCTGCTTCGACGATATGGTCCGCCTGGACCTGGAGTATGCGCGCAACTGGTCGCTTTGGCTGGACCTGAAGATTCTCCTCCAGACGCCGCTGGCCGTGCTGAACGGCGTGGGAGCCCACTAGGAAACGCGCCGCTTGAGGTTTCGACAAACAAAAAGCCGCAAGCGATGGATTCGCTTGCGGCTCTGATTTTGACGGCGAGACAGTTCGCGCCGGTCGAAGCGGGCTTATACTCGGGAGCGAGCGGTCACCGGACGGGAGGTGCAAGTGTCCCTGTCACCCAACCTGGCTCTCCACCTTTTCACCGGAACACTGGCGATTCTTTCCGGCGCAGTCGCGCTGAGCACACGCAAAGGCTCGCGCTTCCATCGCGCCGGCGGACGCGTCTTCGCCGTCGTAATGCTGATCACATCCGCCACCGGCGCGTGGCTGGCGATCGGCAGTTCGCAATTCAAAAACATACTGCTCGGCCTGCTGGCCTTCTACCTTGCCGCGACGGGTTGGCGCAGCGCACGCAAGAGGATTTCCGGATGGAACTGGCCGGACGGTGTGCTGACACTCGTGCCCGTCACGCTGGTCGCGCTTGCCACGGGTGGAATCGCCCGCGACGCCATTTCAATCAGGGGAGCACTTCCCTACCTGCTGATGGCGATCTTCTGCATCGCGGCAGACCTGCGCGCCATGCTTGCGCCCGGCCAGGTGAACCGTATGGCGCGGCACCTGTGGCGGATGAGCATGGTCCTGCTGCTGGCGGCAAAGACATTGTTCATCGGACAGGCGAAGGTGTTTCCGGAGATATTGCGCAAGCCTTATCTACTTGCGATACCGCTCGTACTGATCTTCGGCGCGATGCTCTACTGGCTGTGCCGCGTGCTGGCGTTCACCGCGCCGGGCGCCAGCGGCTTTCGCTCAGCGAATGAGATGGAGATACCGCCAGTACGGGACGCAGACGAGGAAGCCGATGATGTTGATAATCGCATAGGCGGTTGACAATTTGACCATCTGGCGATGCGCCACCATCTCTCCACCGGCGCCGTAGAACGCCAGCACGAACCACGCGTTCATGAAGAAGAAGAACCAGATGTTGACGCAGGCCATGGCGATGAACGCCACAATCCAGGGATGCATGCCGTGCATCATGACCAGCGGTCCCAGGACGACGCTGATGATGATGACGCTGGAGGTGATGGAGATCATGACAAAGCGGAAGGCATACACGGCCAGCGCCATGAACACTACAAACAGATAAGGATTGGCCACGGAGCGTGCGATGACCGGACCGAGCGCCTGTCCCAGCCAGAGGTCAATTTTCAGGGCCTGAAAGACGACTCCGATGTTGATGAGGCAGCCGATGTAGATGATGGCGGGCCAGTCCACTCCCTTGCGGAAATCATCGCGCCCAAGGATGGAGAAGCCGAGCAGGATGCAAATGCTGAAGAGCGCGATCTCTCCGGAAGAGATCTTGTGCAGAGGCTCGAGTATCCACATGACCAGGGTGAGCACCAGCACCACGGCCGTGATCTTTTCCGCCCGGCTCATGGGACCGAGCCGAGCCAGTTCCTCAGGCAGGGTTTCGCTGGGCAGCGGAAGCTTCTCCAGAGGACGGTACAGGAGGTAAATCGCAATGCCGGCCCCGAAGAACATCACCAGCGTCCACGGCGCGGCATACAGCATCCACGCAACCCAGGTGACGTGATATTGCTCCGGGAAGCGCGACGCGGTTGCATAGTTGATGAAAGTGCCGCTCATGAAGCCAGGCGTGCCGATGCCGCAAAAGCCGAGCCACATGGCTCCAAAGATGCCGCAGGCGGCGCGCGATTTACGCTCGCATTGCAGGGAATCACTAATGGCAAGGGCCAGCGGCGAGGCGATGGCCGCCTTGGCACTGCTGCTGGGAATCAATGGCGATAGAAGAGTGCCGACACCGAGCAGGGCCCAGCTTTGTCCGGTGAATGTTGCTGGGAAGGTGTTGAGAATGAGTAGTGCGACGCGACGAAGGAGTCCCGTCTTGGCGGCGACCACGCCCATGCCGAAGGCGCCGACCAGAATCCACCAGTTGGAGTCGGAGAAGCTGGAAAAAGCCTTCCCGAACGGCACCGCCTTGGTGGTGACCCAGAGAGTGCACATCAGAACACTGGTGACGTACTCGGGAATCACGTCGAAGGTGCAAATTGATGAGCAATACGTTGGCGGG
>CAVRDQ010000121.1:0-3547 GCA_963719655.1 uncultured Acidobacteriota bacterium
GGTATCGCCGGCTTCTGCCAGCCAAAGATGGTGTACGTCGGAATCCCCAGGGCGTGCAGTCGTAATCGCGCTGGCCCATCAGGTACTCAAAGAAAAGAGGAGTGGCGTTGAAGCGCCAGCTCTTCTTGCGGTTGCTCAATATCTGCCGGAACAGCTCGCGTGTGCGTTCCTTGCCCAAAAAGTGAGACTGGTCGGGAGCCTTGTCATAGCTATATCCCGGCGACACCATCATGCCTTCGACGCCCATCTCCATCATCGTGTCGAAGAAGCGCCGCACGCCCACCGGGTCCGCGCCGTCAAACAGCGTCGAGTTGGTGGTCACGCGGAAGCCCTTGGCGATGGCCTCTTTCATGGCGTCCACTGCAATGTCGTAGGTGCCTTCGCGGCATACGGCGAAGTCGTGGTGATCGCGCTCGCCGTCCAGGTGGATGGTGAAGGTGAAGTACTTGCTCGGCTTGAAGAGGTGCATCTTCTCCTTCAGCAGCAGAGCGTTGGTGCACAGGTAGACGTACTTGCCGCGGGCGATCAACCCTTCGACAATCTCGCCGATCTGGGGATGCAGCAGCGGTTCGCCGCCGGGGATGTTGACGATCGGTGCGCCGGCCTCTTCCACCGCGCGGAAGCACTCCTCGGGCGTGAGCTGGCTCTTTAGCACGTGAGCCGGGTACTGCACCTTGCCGCAACCGGCGCAGGCCAGGTTACAGCGGAACAGAACCTCCAGCATCACCACCAACGGGTAGTGCTTGCGTCCCTGCAAACGGTTCTTGAGCACGTAGCTCGAAACCGCCCACATCTGAGAAACCGGTACTCCCATCCTTGAACATCCTCCAAAACAATCTCTTAAATCGTAGCCGATTCCACCCCGGCAGGGCCTAAATCCATGGCCCGAAAGGCGAAACCGTCATTAAACGCGCCGTAACTCAGGCTGAATGGGCATACAGTGCATGCATATTCTGGCGCAGAATCTCTTCCACCAACTGGCGCTCGTCCACGCCAATGGACTTCCATTCCATCGTACGCAGCAGGCTTGCCCGGTTCGTCCGGGTAAACAGCACCATGGAGATGGTCGTCATAAACTGCAACCTCGTCGCCGGAGCCTCGATCGCGCGCCCCGTCAGCCGGCTGACGAACTCGATGCCGATGTCCACAATGTTGCTGAAGTGCGCGTGCAGAATGTCAAAAGCCTCGGTCGGCTGCGACTGCTCGCGCAGGATGAACTGTCCCCAGCAATCCGGTGCGCCGGTGCCCAGCATGACGTGGGCAAAGTCCACCATGAACTCCGTGAACAGCTCCAGCGTCTGGTGGCGGCTCAGCCCGGCCTGGGCCAATCCCTGGCGGGCGCGGTCGCACGCCGGGCGAAAGCGCCCCGTGACCTCAGCGCCGATATATTCCGCCGAGGCGTGATACAGCCCCTGCTTGCTGCCGAAGTAGTACGGGATGGAGACCAGGTTGGCCTGCGCCCGTTCTACAATGGTGCGAGTGCTGGCCGCCTCGTAGCCCAGTTCGCTGAACACTTCGACGGCCACCTCGATCAGGCGCTGGCGGGTGCGCTCGCTGCGGTCCTGGCAGGCCGAGCGTCCAAATGGCGATTTGCTGCGGTTCAGAAGTTTCGTCATCATCGTTCACTTTTGTTGGCCGCTTGGTTGACAAATAAATCAAGCGTATGATTTCGTAGTTATAGTACATCGAAGTCTGGTGGAGATTCAATCATGCAGGTTCGACATTTTCTTGCCCTGGCGCTTTGCCTCGTCATCGTGGCGCCGGCCAATGCGCAGCAGCTTGCGGGTCAGGCCAGCGCCATTCAGGTGCCGCAGTCGCTTGACCAGCTCCTGGCCGCCAGCCAGCAGAGCCCGTTTTCCGGCAGCGTGCCCACCGGCGAGCTCAAAAGCGGCGTGTTGGAGCTGAGTGTGGATGACGCGCTCACCCGCGGCCTCAAGTACAACCTCGGCATCGTGCTCAGCGGCCAGACCACGGCTGTGGCCCGCGCCGACCGTCTCAAGGACCTCGGCAACATCCTGCCGCATCTGGATGGCAGCCTGCGCGAGGCGGCCATCAAGGCCAGCCTGCCGGCCGAGGGCTTCAGCTTTACCATTCCCATGGTCACGCTACCCGCAGGGATTAAGTTCACCAACTCCGATGCCCGCGTCAGCCTGACCGAGAACCTCTTCGACCTGCACGCCATTGAGAACGTGCGTGCCGCAAACAGCAAGGTCAAGGCCGCCGAGTTCAACTTCCGCTCCGCCCGTGAGACGGTGACCCTGGCGATCGCCGCCAGCTATCTTCTGGTCATCAGCGCGGAGAGCCAGGTCGAAGCCGCCGAGGCCGAACTCAAGACCGCCGAGGCCCTGCAGACCCTGGCCAATGACCGTGAAACCGCCGGCCTCACGCCCAACGTGGATACCCTCCGCGCCCGCGTCGAATACCAGGTGCGCCGCCAGAACCTGATCGAGGCCAACAACAATCTCGCCAAGCAGCGCATCACCTTGCTGCGCGTGCTGGGCCTGCCCGTGCATCAGCAGATCAAGCTGGTGACCCGCGCCGCCTACAAGCCATTGCCCAACATCGGGGAAGAGACGGCGCTCAAGATGGCGCTGGCCGGACGCCCCGATTACCTCGCGCTGGAGCAGCAGGTGAAGGCCGCCGAGCTGATGAAGAAGTCGGCACAGGCCGAACGCATTCCGTCGCTCGGCGTCAGCGGAGACTACGGCGTCATCGGTACGCATCCCAGCAACGCCTTTGCCACCTGGACGGTGGGCGCCGGTCTGCGCATCCCCATCTTCGAAGGCCGCAAGACCGAGGGCGACATTCGCGAGGCCGATGCCAAGCTCAAGCAGGTGCGCGCGCAGCGCGACGACCTGCGCGGCCGCATTGAGCAGGACGTGGCCAACGCCATGCTGGACGTAAACGCCGCCGCCGAGCAGGTCGAGGTGGCCGCCACAACCGTGCAACTGGCCGAGCAGACCTTGGCCGAATCGAAGGACCGCTTTTCGAACGGGGTCACCAATAACATTGAAGTCATTCAGGCGCAGGAGGCCATGGCCAGCGCGCACCAGCAGTACATTGGCAGCCTGTACGCGCACAACATTGCCAAGGTGCTTTTGAGCCGCGCCCTGGGCATGGCTGAGCAGACTCTGCGTACGGTGCTGGACGAGGCTGCGGCGCCGGTTGCGGTGCCCGCGCAGTAACTTTTTTCGGGGATTGAGGCGCTTATGGCGCCGAGGGAATTTTGGAGAGAACTGGAATGGCGAACGAAGAACAGAAGGCTCCGGCAACGGCCGGGCAGACGAAACCCGGTCTTTTCGAGCGCAATCCCGGACTGCGTACCGGGCTGCGTGTGCTGGTGGTGGTGCTGGTGATTGCCGCCGTCGCGTACTGGTGGTACGGCCGCAGCTTTGAGGATACCGATGACGCGCAGGTGGACGGACACATCTATCCCGTCAGCGCCCGCATCAACGGACACATCACCAAGGTCAACGTGGAGGACGGCCAGTTTGTGAAGGCCGGCACCGTGCTCGCCGAAATTGACGACACCGACTACAAGGTGGCC
>CAVRDQ010000122.1:0-7513 GCA_963719655.1 uncultured Acidobacteriota bacterium
GGCTGCCTCGTCATAGGGCTTGACGAAAGGCCATTCTTCCGTGAGGGCGAGCCGGCAGCGAATGTAGTAGATGCGCGTGGCCGTCAGCGTTCCGCTGGTGCTGTAACGGGCGGCGATGCGCACGTACATGTTGGGCAGGGTGCTGGCCAGGGTCGAGAAGCTGGTCACGGTCTGCTGGCTGCCGCTGCCGTCCAGGTCATACATGATGGTGCCGTTGGTGCTGTCGGCAAGGATGGTGAGCGGGGTGGTGCTGACGGTGGCCGTCTCCGGTGTGGTGACGGGATACACCGCGTAGGCCTTGTTGATGGTGATCGAAGTGTCATCCGAACTGACGCTGGCGACCTGTCCGTAGGTGTGGCGCAGCAGGATCTTGGAGAAATCCGGACGCGGGTGGTGACGCACCGGGCCGTTGAAGTTGATCGCCCAAGTGGGAGCCGTGGCGCCGGCCGGCTCGTGCTCCACGATCAGCGCCGGGTGGCTGAGGTCGAACTCAAGATCAAGCGCATTCGAGCTATTGGCGGTCACGGAGAGCGGCGTAGCCAGGTTCAGGGTGAGCGGGACGGTCTGGCTGCCGGCGCTGCCGGTGGCGCCGATGATCTGCATCTCGCTGCAGGGCACAACAGTTCCGGCGGGAAGATCGAAACCGACGGCCGGATCGCCCGAGACGACCAGTTCCACGTCGCAGGTGGTGCCGTTGTTGTTGGCGCTGAGTGTGAGCAGCGCCTGGCTGTAGGTTCCGACGGGAATCGTGGTGTTGGCGAGAATTTCACTGAGCTGATCGAGCTGGACGAGGTTGATCATGGGCGGGGTGGTCGCGGAGTAAACCGGAACGGCCGTACCTCCGCCGGAGGGTACGAGCGAGATGCTCATGACCTTGACGCCGATGGTTGCCCAATCCTCGGTGGGATCGTCACTGACCATGACATGAACGGTGCCCGTCTGGTTGGCTGGAGTTGAGGAAGAACTGCCACCACCGCCGCAGGCGACGGTGAAAAGGAGGCTGGCCATACACAGGCCGGCCAGGATGCGCAGAATCTGTACTTTCATAGAAACTCTCCCCAAAAGAGCCACAAGCGGCTGGGCCGCGGGCTCAGAAATTTACCCTTCAAGCAAAGGAACTTTCCGTTCGATCCGAAACGTGGCGGGCAGAGCGTCGGGCAGAGCCTGGCATCCGCGGCGGCACCTTCCACTTTCGGGTGAGCTAACACCATATTGCGGGGAGAAGTTGCGCGGGGAGAGTGAAAATCGCGTGAACTTGCCCAGGATTAGGAAACTAAAGTACCGGCGCTTTGGTGGGGAACCAGAATCGGGTGAATGGTCCACTGGAAGGAGTGACGATGGCCGGTGGCAACTGATAGGTGCACAACAGTAAAAGGCAGGGCCGAGGAGTGAATCCCCGGCCCTCCGCACAGGATATGCAGTGAATCAATTCATCTAAAAACGGTAGCGCAAGGCGAAGCGAAGCTGGAAGGGCTCAGTGGGGTGGTAGACGTTTGTGAACTCCGGAGTGGCCGTGGGCGTGATGCGGGAGACATAGGCGTAGGTGATGTCGTCGGCTTTGCGGTTCAGCAGATTCAACATTTCCACGTTCATGCCCCACTTCTTATTGAGCTGGTAGCCGACACTGGCGTTGACCAGGGTGGTTGCCGCCGAGCGGTTGATTCCGTCGGAGGTCAATTCACGCGGGCCAAAGTAGCGCAGGCGCAGAGTGGCCGTAAAACCTTTGTACTCGTGCAGCGTGGCGCCGGCGGAGACGACCAGCTTCACCGCCTCCGGCACCAGCTTGCCACCCGGCAGCTGCTCGGGATACGACAGTCCATTCGCGATTGTGGGGTTGATGAAAGCCGCGTCATCCGGATCCACCTGGGTGAATTGGGCGCGGGAGTCGGCAACGTCGAAGTCAAAGGACAGGTGTTCCACCGGCATGTAGTAGTTCGCCCATTCGACGCCATAGCGGTTGCTGGATTGCTCGGAGGCCGACGTGCCGCCGGTGTCGCCATCCTGCATCAGCTCGGAGTTGCTGTGCAGATACCAGAGCGCAATCGTGCTTTGCAGATGAGGAACGACCGAAGTGCGCGCGCCGATTTCTCCACCCTTGGTTTGCACCAGGGGAGAGATTTTGGCGCAGGCCGTGGGGAAGGGAAAATCAGGAGAAATCGGCTCCATCGTTTGCGTTGAACCACGCGCGTCGTTGCTGTGGAAACTGAATCCACCCTGGGCATAGAACTCCGTTTTGTCCCACGGGGTGTAAATCAACGTTGCTTTGGGGCTGGGCAGGAACTTGCCGGCCGAGCCGGAATTGAGCTGCCCAAAGTTGATCGGAGTCGAAGCGAGCGACGGAATGTTAGAGACGTACGTGGGGGTCAGGTTGGTGACCACATACTTGGCATCGTCACCGCGCAGGGCCACCACCGTGCGAAATTTCTTTGTCCACTGGATCTTGCTTTCCACGTAGGCGCTGCCAATCGTATCCGTGAACTTACTCAAGTCCGTGGCCGCGGGCAATACTGCGCCGACAGGATTCAGATTGGTAGAGGTCAGACATTCGATGGGGCCGCCGTTGCCGTAAGGTTCGTCGTTGCAGGCGTTGATGTCGTACTTGCCGGTGCGCTCGCGATTCTCCGTCCGGAAGAGGCCGTTGTGGACCCAGTCGTTGCGGAGCTGAAGACCGAAGGTGGTTTCCACCCGGCGGCCAAACCACTGGCTGAAAATTTTGTGGCGCAGGTCAAAGCCGGCCACCCAGCGGCGGTCCTGCTGCTCGAACTGGTCGCCCTTGTTGGGGTCATCCAGATAGTAGGTGAAGTCAGAGAAGAGATTGAGATCGTAGTAAAAGCCGTAGGCTGAGATCTTCGTCTCGGAGTTGGCGCCACGGTGATGCCACTCCCCTTGCAGGCTGTAACGCTGCGACGTGCCGCCATCGGATGGGTTCAGCGCGCCGAAGTAGCCGACCAGGGGCTCGGCGTCCACGGGGATCTGATCGCTGGAGTGCCAGGTACCACGATAGGCGCGGGAGGTCAGGCTGAAGCCATGGTTGTCCGCGTCCTGACTGTAGGTGATGAGTCCGTTGTACTTGAAGAAGTTGTCCTCGTGCGTCGTCCAGGGACCGTTGTCGTGATATGCCTCTCCGCCGTAGAGCAGGTTGCCCCGGCCGAGCGGCTGCGAGACACCGAAGACCGTACGTCCGTAACCGAAGTTGCCGCCTTCCACCTGGACGAAGTTCTCCGGCAAGGTCTTGAAGAACTCCAGATGGGCCGAAGCCGCCGAGCTGAAGTTGCCCACATCCGCGTAGTACGGGCCTTTCTCGTAACTGACGCCCTTCACCAGCTCTGGAATCACGGTATTCATGTCCGAGTAGCCTTCGCCGTGTGCGTGCGAGGGCAGATTCAGAGGCATGTCGTCAATGAATACGGCGATGTCCGTGCCATGGTCGAGATTGAAGCCGCGCAGGAAATACTGGTTGGCCTTGCCGCCGCCGGCGTGCTGCGTGATGATGACGCCGGGAACCGCCTCCAGAACCTCTCCGGAGCGCAGCATGGGACGCTCTTCGATTTCCTTGGGGCCAACCGTTCCCTGGGTGGCGGAAGTGGCGATGCCGACGAGATCGTCGGCGCGGCCCTGTACGTTGATGCTGGCGCTGGCGGCTGCGACGGCCAGGGTGATGCGCAGCGGGGTGGGCACTTCAGTGGCCGCAATGGTGACGGGAATTTCTTTGGTTTCAAAGCCGGGGGCCGATGCCGCGAGCTGGTAATTCCCTGCCGTGAGCCCGGAGACGACGAAAGCGCCTTTGGCGTCTGACCGGATTTTCACCTGCACGCTGCCATCCGCGTTGCGAAGCTGCACGGTGGCCCCGGAAATCACCGCGCCACTGGCGTCAACCACCGTTCCGTATAGTTGCGGGTGAGCCTTGAGCGGGGCCAGCTGCGCGAGAAGGAGTGCGGGGAGAAGCAGGATTGCGAGGAGAAGCCGCCGACGATGCATGGAAGGAATATCTCCCCGGGAAAAAGACGCGCCAGGGAGATTATTTCACCGGTAACACGTATTTTCAATACGTGTGCGGCATAATTTTCTAGAAATCGTATGCCTTCTGCGCACGAATCACGCCGCGGCCGGACATCCTGATTTCGGACTACAGATCCTTGCCCGTCGAGGTCATCACCAGCTTGCCGTGCTTGACGCCCTTCAGGCTGAGCATGTGATCGGCCATGTGTTTCACCTCGCCCGCCGGACCCTTCATGATGACCACCTCGAAGCAATTCCGTTCATCCAGATGCACGTGGGTGGCGGCCAGCACGTTGTCGTGATGGTGATGCTGCGCCTCGGTCAACTTGCTGGAGAGATCCGGGCGGTGGTGGTCATAGATCATGGAAAGCGTGGCCACGACGGGCTTGTTGCTGTTCACTTCCTCGCTGACCAGGGCCTCGCGGATGAGATCGCGCAGGGCCTCCGAGCGATTGCCGTAGCCGCGGCGGGCGATGAGCCCGTCGAACTTCTCCAGCAGATCGGACTCGATGGAAACGCCGGTGCGAATGAGTTCGGCCATTGCAATGATCTCCTTTATGCAGAGAGTGTACCGCGCCGCAGTTTAGAAAACGCTACCTGGCTGCTTTCTGGCAACGCGCTAACGCGCTGCTTTATCGCGAAGCGCTAACGCGCTGCTTTGTCGCGAAGCGCTAACGCGCTGCTTTGTCGCGAAACGCTAACGCGCTTCGTAGGCCAGCTCGGCGAGCACATCCTCGGCGACGACCTGAATCTCCAACGAGCCTTCCTGCGGCAGGGCGTCCATGGGCAGGTGGTCGCGATAGACGACAAAGCGCAGGTTGAAGGCATCGCCCGCGATGGCGCCAAGCACAGACATGGGCAGCTTGACCTCCAGCACGCGGCCGAGCGCGGCCTGGACGCCGTTGGGCGCAAGGTTTGTGGCCAGTGGCGCGCGCACGCCGTTGCGAAGCTCCCAGGCGGTGATGCTGCCCTGCCCGATGGTCATCTCCAACTGAAGATTGGCACGGGGCTGGTTGCCGTGGCAGAGCGCCAGGTGCAGGGTGGCCAGCAGCGCCGCCTTGGGCAAGGCGGAGGCGAAATCGAGGCGCGCGTACAGGTTCTGCTCGTCAATGCCGGCGTGCAAGGCCTCCAGCAGGAAGAGGCGGCCATGCATGCTGCCGCCGCGGCGGTCACTGCCGAGAGTGGCCGCGCCCATCCAGTCGAAGTAACTGCTCACCTGTCCGTCAATGACGGGATGCACGTAGGCCGTCTGCGGCGTGAAGGCCGGGCGGGCCAGCCCACCGCTGATGGGCCGGGCAAGATGATCGGGCGGCACGCCGCCGAGCGCGGTGTAGACGTTGGAAAGATGCTTGCGGTAGAGCTCGTCGAAGTCGCGGTCGTTGGCCGAATGATGCTCGGGGCCGTACCACCAATTCCAGTCACTGCCTTCGGAGATGAGCAACTCCTCCCAGGCGACCGAGCGCTGCTCGGCCGTGGCCTCGGCGGCGTTTTCGTCGTAAAAGTCGCGAGCCTGGCTGAGGTAATCCCAGCTGCGATTGTCCTCCGGCGCGCCGATCCAGACATTGAAGTTGGCGTTGATCCACGATCCCGGGACGAGTCCGCGCAGGGGGCCGAAGCTCTCCGGCTGCTGGCGGGCGATGGCCTCGCTGATGGTGACCGGCTCGATCTGCGAATCCTTCTGGAGCGAATCGTAGAAGCGGCGGAGGAAGTCGCGGCCGTTTTTCTCGAAGCCCTCCCAGGCGTTTTCGCCGTCCAGGATGACGGGCACGACGGCGTCTCGACCCTGATCGGTGAGCGGGGCGGCGGCCAGGCGGATGCTGTTCATCAGGTGGGCGGCGGCCTCACGGGCGCCCATGCCGGCGTAGACGAAGCCGACGAGATCGCTGATGCGGTGATCGCGGAAGACCAGATCCATCTGCTGGCCGTTCTGCTGCCAGCGGTGAATGTTGTAAAGCTTTTCGGCGTTCGCGCGGCTCAAAAGACCTTCCTGCGAGCGGCTGAACTCCACGCCGAGGCTCCGCCCCAGCACGCCTTCGTCGGTGGCCATCCACTTGACTCCGAGAGTGGCGGCGACGGCCACGGCCTCATCGCTGACCGAGCCTTCGCTGGGCCACATGCCGGTGGGACGGACTCCGAAGGCGCGCTCGTGGGCATCCAGGGCGCGGCGAATCTGCTCCTCGGCGTCTCCGGGATGGCGGAAGCGCTCGTTGGGCAGCGCGAGGCCGGGGACGGAGTCGCGGCCGGCGTTGGTGTCACACAGCAGCGGCAGGATGGGGTGATAGTAGGGCGTGGCCGAGAGTTCGATGGCGCCGCGAGCGGCAGCCCCGCGGTAGGCGGGCAGCACGGACTTCAGAATCTCATGCTGCTTGCTCATCACAAAGCGCTGGTCTTCTTCGCTGAATCCCTGGCCTTTTTCCACCAGGGCCGTGACCCCGGGATCGTCCTGAAAATATTCGTCGAACCAGGCCACCTGTGAGAGCACCTGGAGGTCGCGGTAGTCGCGCTCGCCGAAGGTGATGGCGGCCTTCGAAGGGTCGGGACCGGCGGCGCGCACCTGCTCCCAGAGCTGGCGATAGCGGGGATAGCGTCCGATCATGCGCTCGCCGTGGGCCTGGAAGAGATAGCTGAGGGCGAAGCTGCGCTCCTGCGAGTTCGTTTGGCGGCATCGTTCAAGAGCTGGGAGTTGACACCAATTTTCCCACTCTCGCCGAGCAGGCCGAATGGTTGCGGCACGAGGTAGGGCTGAATCCGAACGGCCACGGAGGCCGTGGCGAATCCTCGCCGCGGTCGCAGCGCCTGCCCACCGCGATTGAGGGCGACGATGTGATCGTGGGTGACAATCCCTCGCGCGGCACGGTCGAAACCGGCGGCGGACGGGTTTTCTTCCGGGGCATAGCCGGTCTGCGCAACCGCTCAGCCGAGTGGCAAGTCTTTCCCGCCCCCATTCACTTCCGCTGCGACAGGACCGGCTCCTGCGTCCTCACCCGCGCCAACTCCAACGTCTCCCTGCAAGCCCGGCTGATCAAGTGAACAGGAACGAGTGTGAGTGTGAGTGTGAAGTGTGACCGTGTCTGTCCAGCCGCAATGCTCACTCACACTCTCACTGCGTTACCATGGTTGCGATGCAAGTTCTTTCCGCAGCCGAGATGAAGGCCTGCGACCGCGCGACCACGGAGCGGTTTCAAACTCCGTCGATTGAATTGATGCGGAATGCGGCGGCGGCCGTGGCTGATTTTGCGCGGGAGCAATTCCCGCTGGCGCGACGCGTCACGGTGCTCTGCGGAACCGGCAACAACGGCGGCGACGGCATGATGGCGGCGCGGCTGCTCTCTGAAGCCGGTCTTGAAGTGACCACGCTGCTGCTGGGCGCGCCGGACCATCTCAAGGGCGACGCCGCCGTCGCGTGGAGCGAGCTGAACAATCCCGCGCATGGAAAGATTCGCGTAGTCGCCCACGCGCGCGACCTCGCCGAGCAGGACGACGCGTTCGCCACCGATCTAGTTCTGGACGCGCT
>CAVRDQ010000123.1:0-43275 GCA_963719655.1 uncultured Acidobacteriota bacterium
TTTGATATCATCTATACAAGTCCTGCACAGATACGCAGATTCAATGACTTGCCGGAAAAATCTGCACGGAATCTGCACAGGACGCATCGAAAAGGACAGAGGCGAACATGGCATTCGTCACCGACAAAGCGGAACTCAAGCCGGGCTTGGTTCTCTTCCGGCGTGGCGACGTGGATCATCGGATGTGGTATTGCCGCATGAAAATACCCAAAGCCGACCGCTATAAGACGGTTTCGCTCAAAACGACCGACATCGAGGTGGCGCGGGAACGCGCCTTCGACCAGGACGCAGACATCCGGTTCCGCTTAAAGCATGACGTTCCTGTGTTCAACCATCCCTTCCGCGAGGTGGGGCGAGAGTATCTGCTGATGCAGGAGGCGCGGGCGAGACGCGGAGAGATCAGCGCGGCGCGGCCCAGGAAAGTTCGCGCCATCATCGAAGGCGCTTTAGACCGATATGTAGGCTCAACGCAGGTCCACCTTATTGGCGACGAGCTTTGGGGTGGCTATCCGGCATGGCGGCGGGAGAACGGCGCGGGGCGCAACAGGCGCAACGGCGTTCGGGAAATCACTGCCGACATGGCGCAAGCCTTCGCGGATAAGGAAGCCGAGCGCCGCACCAAGGTTCAGCAAACCCTGGGCATCAGGGTTTTGAAGCCGATTGAAGTCAAACCTTCCGAAGAACGGACGGTTCCTTTTATTAGCGATTCCACCATCCGCCTTGAGATGTCCATCTTCGGTGCGGTGATGAATTACGCCATCAAGAAACGCTACGTTCCTGCCAGCCAGCGTTTCGACGAGCGCCCCAAGCTCAAGGCCATGCGGCGCGACGAGTTTACGCTCGAGGAATACCGCAAACTCCACACTGTCGGAAGGAAGTGGATTGCGAACGCGGATAAACCGTCGAGCATCTGGTATCGCACCGTCACCTACAACATGATCCTGATTGCCTGCAATACAGGCATGAGGCCGGCGGAAATGAAGAATCTGCGCTGGCGCGACATTATGCCTGCAAAAGACCGCGAGGGGCGTGAGATCGTTGTGCTGTTTGTCCAAGGCAAAGGCAAGTCGCGCAAGCTGGTGGCTCCTAAAAGCGTAGGAGAGTATCTGGAACGTATCCGCGCAATCTCCAAAGCCACGGAACCGGACGACAGAGTCTTTACCAACACCACAGGCAAGCCCGCAATAACTCTTTACAGCTCGCTGATTGCCGACCTTCTGAACGAAGCGAAACTGCGCGAAGGGACGCAGGGCGTACCGCGCTCGACCTATTGCTTCCGGCACACCTACGCCACGCTCCGATTGCAGGAAGGTGTGGACGTGTATTTCCTTGCTGAGCAGATGGGAACTTCCGTCCACATGATTGAAACCCACTATGGACACGTGAACACCATCAAGCACGCGGACCGCGTGTTGCAGGGGATGGCGGGGTGGGAACTGCCGCAACCGGACTATAGCAAGGCCAAGGCGGTGAAGGCGGCAGCGGTTCACGATAGGTCTAAAGGAGGTCAACGCAGCAAGGCGCGCTGACAATAAACCTCCCGAAGCCGTCTTTTGCCGGAGCCGCTGGCGGAGGCTGGCGCAGGGATGTAGTCGTTCCAATGTCCGGCCCGGACGCTCCTCCCGGAGATCGTTTTGATTTGCCGCTGCCCCGCTGGGGCGTTCTTAGCGGCAAATCTCTCTGCACGCGCCGCCGCTGGCGGCTGTACTTAGTGCAGTTCCAACCTCTTAGTATCGGGGATCTGCGACGCGACTATGAAGCGATGTCCGGTATTGTATTCGGCCCAATTCCTACCGTGGACGAGGTGGTCTCCGCCATCGCAGGACTGGAACAGCGGGATCAATCGGGGACATGTTGTGATTTAGCCTTGGGCCAGCTCTCAGGGACTGAATCAGCCCATCCGATATAACAAACAAAATCAACTATCCGCTTCTCGATTGTAGAATGACGCCATAAGCCACGTTTGCGCACTTCGCATCAGCCTGTGCTGCGAGGCGTTTCTCTGCGCTCATGCCCGCGACATTGTCAGGGTTAGAGCGTTGCACAATCTTGGCGCGGGCTTGCTCGACTTCCGCCCATGGTGACCCTGCTGATATCCGCAAAATCTTATAAGCCTCGTCTAAAGCCATCGGAGGAAGTATCTCAATGGGCGGAGCTGGTTTCGCCGCGGCTTTGGCAAGGATCACAGCCGGCGGCGGTGTGACAGGAACTGGCGCGGCGCCGGGCGATGCTTGCGTCTGAGTGAAGAGCTCCGGCTGTGCCGAAGGAGCCAAATGACTGCTGCCAGAAAGCGCGAATTTCACTTTGCGCAAGAGAGCACTGGCTCGGGGCACATTGCGATGCTGCAACTCGACATCGAGCGCCTTCAACGTATCCATATCGGACGGCTTTGCCGCAAATATCTGTTCGAGCTGGACAATCGTTTGGCGAAACAAGGGCCGCGTGGTCATACGACCTCGCTATCTGCTTCCGCTACCGCGTAGGGATCGACTTGTTTGGCATGAACCCAGACAGTGTTATCGACGAATTCAGAACCGAGCGGTTCAATGCCGAGACTTCCAAGCGTCTGGACCAAATCATTTACCACAGCTTCACGGTGGCGAGTGAAGCTGGAAGCAAAGCAGCGCCAGAACGTCCAACCCGCACGCTCTAGAACGCGCTGCCGCGCCATGTCATCCGACCATTGGCCGGGGCCGTGGAAGCGATCGCCATCGCACTCAACCGCCAGCCGCCGTCCTTCGCGGCCTTCGACCACGAAGTCAATGCGGTACGCACCGCACTTGACCTGCGGCTCGAAACGGTATTGGAGTTTCGCAAGCTCGTCAAACATCTCGAATTCAAAGCCGGACTCGCAACGGTCGCGCAAGACCTGCGTGCTACGGGCATCCTGCCGGAACGGTTCCTTGAAATGACGAATGACCTTGCCGTTCAGCGTCTCCTCGGCGAAGGCATTGTCTTCTACTGAGCGGAAGAGATACATGCGGTCACGAGCGCGGGAGAGCGCAACATTGAAGCGTTGATGCTGGTCGGCTCTGTTTTGGGCTGCGTGATCGCCGGGGCCAAGCACCATCGACACCAGCATAATGTCGCGCTCCCGTCCTTGAAACACAGGTGGCGGGCCGACGGCGAGGTTCCGCGCTACAACGTCAATCGGAGAAATCCGCTGACCGATCAATTCTTGAATGTAAGCGGATTGTTTGATACCAAGCAAGGTGACGATGCCGATGCTGCGGCCCGCCAATTCTTCATCGGCCAAGCCTCGATTTTCCGGCCCAACCCGTCATAGGCGTACTGGGCCAGCACCGTCGTCGCCGTTGTCCACTTCGACCAACCGATTCCAAGCATCGTACTTGCACGTGAGACCGGTCATGGGGCTCGTCGGCCGCGGCTCAACCGTCGCGTTGCCCGCGTTGTCGTACTGCGGGATCGCCCAGGTCGGATCGCCGAGCGCGTTTGTCCATTTCAAGGAGCTGATTGGCATCGCCATAGCTGCCCAGGTCGATCATGAAGCCGTGCCCGTTGTAGGTCTGCTCCATGTCCCACGTGCCCATGCCGCTCAGGGTCCAATACTGGGCCGATCGGCGGTGCTGTTCTCGAACGTTGGGGGGCTTTCCGGGTATCCCGACATGTCCAGCGTGCCGCGGAGATAGTCCTCAAACGATCGAGGCCGTCGTACCTGGTATGAATTGATAGAGGCCCTTTGCACTTCGCCCGAAACCGGTTGTACTGAATAGTACCGGGTTCGGGACGAAGTGCCGCCGAGAGAAAACAATGGCTTGCTCTACAGCACAATCAGAAACAGGCAAGACCGGAGGGCCGGGACACTTCGGGGCCGCTCGACGATTCCTATGGGCTTTGAGCCCGCCGTCGTATCTGACCCCCTCGCCCCACCCGGTTGAGCTTCGAGCTCGAAGAGGTAGGTGCCGTCTGGCCCTATTTGGCGAGGAGGTAACACGGACTCGTAGTCCAAACTCCCGCCACCGCTCCGGTCGAAAACCCCAGCGGATTGCCCTCGGTCTTGCCACAGTCACCGGAGAACTCCCATGACTCCTTGCATTGTACGTTACGTTGGCCTGGACGTCCATAAGCGCGTGGTCGAGGCCTGCATCCTCGATGCCCAGGGCAAGGTCGTGCACCGCGAGCGCTTCGCCTTGACGCGGCGGGTCCTCGAGCTGTTCGCCGAGAAGCACCTGCGGCCCACGGACAAGGTGGCGATGGAGGCCACCACCAACTGCTGGGCGGTGGCCGACGTGTTGCGGCCGCGCGTCGCCGAGGTAATCGTGTCCAATCCCCTGGCCACGAAGGCGATCGCCCAGGCGAAGGTCAAAACCGACAAAGTGGATGCTTGTATACTCGCGCAGCTCTTGCGCTGCGACTTTCTGCCGCGCGTCTGGCAGCCCGACGAGGCCACGCGCCTGCTGCGCGAGCTCTGCCGCCGGCGCAGCGCGCTGACCGGGCAACGGACCAAGCTCCGCAACCGCATCCACAGCGCGCTGGCGATGCGGCTGATCCTGCCCGACACCAGCCGGCTCTTCAGTGACAAGGGCCTCGAATGGCTGCACGCGGTGGAACTCGACGCCCAGGCGCGGCTGCTGGTCAACAGCGATCTGCGGCAGTTGGAGCCGCTGGAGAAAGAGATCGGGCTGCTGGATACCGAGATCGCCCGCCGCGGCTACCAGAGCCCCGCGGTGAAGCTGCTGATGACGCTCCCCGGCGTGGACACCGTGACAGCTACCGCCATGGCGGCCGCCTGGGGCGACGTGAAGCACTTCGCCGACGGTGATCATGCGACCAGTTATCTGGGCCTGACGCCGTGACCCGGCAATCGGCCGACCATTGCTACCACGGCCCCATCACCAAGCGGGGCAACAGCCTGACGCGGTGGATGCTCATCGAGGCCGCCCAGCACCTGGACAAAAATCCCGGTCCGCTGGGGAACTTCTTCCGCCGCCTGCTGCGGAAGAAGACCCGCAACGTGGCGGTGGTGGCCGCCGCGCGGAAACTGGCCTGGATCGGCTGGCACCTGCTCGCCCGCAACGAGCCCTACCGCTACGCCATCCCGCGGAGCACCGAGACCAAGCTCTCGCGGCTGCGGGTCAAGGCCACCGGCGAGCGGCGCCGGAGCGGCCCGCCCAAGGGAACCAAGGGCACCGCCAAGCTGCCCGGCGGCAGCCGCACGATCAAGCCGCTGGCTGCGGTCTACCGTGCCGAAGGCCTGCCCGAACCGACGCCCTTGCGGCCCGGCGAGCAGCGGACCATCCGCCGCGCCGGCTGCCAGCCGTTCGTCGCCCGCATCGGCGCCGCGCAGGTGGTGCCGCGGGCTACGGGTTCCTCTTCTCTGTTGCGGAGGAAGAGCCATGCCGGGAATTGACTTTCGCGTACTGCGTTCCGAGGTCGGCATGGAAGCGGTCCTGACCTTGCTGGGCTTCGTCCCCTGGCAGCGGCGCGGCGCGCCAGGTCCGCGGGCCTTGCCCGGTCCACCGGCCGGGTTCGCCGCGGAGCCGGTCGTTCTCGGCGAACCTGGCCAAAAACGCCTGCCGCTGCTTCCACTGCGGCCTGTCGGGCAACCAGCTCGACCTGTGGGCCGCAGCCACGCGCCAGCCGCTGTATCAAGCGGCCATCGAACTGTGTGCCAGGCTGGACCGCCCCACCCCCGGACTGGGCCGTCCGGCGGCCAACCGAAAATTTTGACGGCTCCCAGTTGACACGGACAGAGGTAGGAATACCGTTCCAGCACGTTGCCGCCCGTATCGGTCACGGCCGTGACGTTGCCGTTGGCGTCGGACAGGTAGTAATGGCGCCGGGGTCACCCGAGTGGCCCCTGCCATCGTGTCGCGGAGGATCGGGTCGGCGGCGCGGGCGGACCAGACGTACTGATAGACCGTGCCGTCGGATACGTCGGTCTCGATGAGCTGACTGCCGGCGTAGTAGTTGTCGGCGGCCATGGCGGTCACGCGGCCCCCGCCGTGCGGCCCGGCCACGGTCGTCGTGGTGCCGACCAACCGTCCGGTCCCGTCATAAGAGTAGGCGAAGGTGGTCGTGCCGCCCCGGCTGTTGGGCTCGGCCACCGAGGCCAGCCGGGCCCAGGCGTCCCGGCACGTCTTGGCCACGCCGCGGGACGGGCTCGCCAGGGACGGGTCCGTCAGGCTGGTCATGGTTTCCCACAACTGCTCGGCGATGCGGCCGAAGGGGTCGAAGCCGCTGTAGTCGCGGGCGGTGTAGTCGAGGGAGACGTTGGGCTGGTCGTAGTATTCGCGACGATGGCGTCGGCGCCCAGGGTACTGGTAGCTGGCCAGGGTGGTGCCGTCGTCGTCGATGATCTGGAACTGAGCCGCGACATGACGTAATCCACGTAATCCGCGCCGCTGGATGTGCTGCTGCCGTAATCGTACTGGATTGTGCCGCCGTTCGGGTAGCCCGAGTCGCTAAGGCGGGGGCGAAGTGAGGCGCGAGGCCCGTAGTACTGGGTTAGATCGGTAACGACCGGTCGCCAGTTTTTGCTAGTTTACTTATTATATTGCGCCTGTTCCCTTTTCTCTGTCTCCTATCATTCCCCCGGCGGTCCGCTGGGACTTGCCGCCGCTATTGCACCGGAGGGGCCGGCCGACCGGGTAGATCATCTCCACGCGCGGAACGCAGTACGGGCTATCACCGGCTCTCCCGCTGGTTCGCCCAGCCGTGGCGCGTGCACCCAAGCCGCGGGCCCACTCGAGGTCCTTCGCCGCGCTCGCCTCGTCGCCCTTGGCGCAGGTAGTTGTGGGCACGCTCGGCGTACGCATGGCCAAGGCGCGGGTCCCGGTTGATGATGGTTGTGAGGTCGGCGATCGCGCCGTCGTTATGACCCGGTCAGTGCGCGACCGCGCCAGAGTGGTCGATGTCGCGGTACTGCAGGGCCAGCGCAAGGGCCTCGCTCAAGTTGCGCACCGATTCCGCGGTATTGCCCACGGAGGGCAGCGGCAATATCCTCGGCCGTGATAGGCGTCGCCGGTGCCGGGTAGAACTTGATTGCTTGGGTGTATTTCGAGACGGCCGTGTCGATGCGCCCTGCGTTTGAAAGCAATAACCGCGGCGGTAGCGTGCCGCGGTGCTTCTCGGATTGAGGCCCAGCACGGCATCGCAGTCCGCAATCGCCTCTTTGAACTTCCCCTGCTTATGATAGACCCAGAAGCGTGCGAGGTACGCGTCCTCGCATTTCGGGTCAATTGCGATCGCGCGGGAAAAAAGTCTTGGGTCGCCCTCGCCAGGTCGGCAAGCGCAAAGTGTGCCTCCCCGCGGACGATGTACGCCTGGTCGAGCGGCCGTCGAGCCCGATGGCGCGCGTCGCGTCGGCGATTGCGCAGGTACTGTTTCATGCCTCCGAAGGCGGATGACCGGGTGAAGAACGCCTTCGCGTTGCCCGGTTCGAGGCGGATCGCCGTGTCGGCGTCCCCGACCGCGTGCTCATAATCTCCAATCTGCACGTACGCTGGCCCGGTTTGCGTAAAGCGTCGGGTTGTCCGGGGCGACGGCGAGCGCCAGGCTGATGTCGGCAATGGCCTCGCGGAGTTGTCCCTAAGGCAGTAGAGCGAGGACCGGTAATGGTACGCGGCCACAGAAGACGAGGATCGCAGCGGATGGCCTCGGTAAAGTAGGCCATCGCCTTGTCGAACTGGTGAAGTTCTTCATAGACCTGGCCGCGCGGAAGTTGCAGGTCGGGGTTCTGCGGAAAGGCATCGATCAGGTCGGTTGATGTCGCCGAGGGCTTCGTCGAATCGATGGAGGTTCCCGTAGGCGAAGCTGCACACACAGTACGAAGTCATGTTCTGGGGGTCGAGTCGGATCGCCTCGCTGGCGTCGTTGACCGCGTTTTCGTAATCGCGCCACCGCGTCCCGCGCTCGGCGCGGAGGAGTACGCGGTCGCGTCGCGGGCGGCCGGCGCCACCTCGCTGGCGTCCGCAACCGCGCCCTGGAAGTCACCGGTCGCCAGAAGCGCGCGTGCTTCGGAAACGGAATGCGGCGGCGTCGGTTGGGTCGAGACGGATGCCCTCGTTCAGATCGGACACGGCCTGAGCGGGATTGCCGAGGGCGAGGATCCCAATGCCGCGTTGCGGTAAGCCCTTGATTTCTTCGAATCGCAGCTCATCCGGCCTCCGAAAGGTCTTTGATCGCCGCCTTATGATCGCCCTTGTTTCCGTACGATGTTCCGCGGCCGTAATAAGCGTCTGCACAGGTTGGGTCCATTTCGAGCACCTTTGAAAACGTCTTGATGGCCGCGTCCCAGTCGTTCCGATCGACCGATTCAACGGCACTGGCCAGCAGCGCGTCCCTGGCGCTAAGGGCGGGTCCCCGGGCTGCTCTGCCAGCGGGGCCGGATACGACCAGAAACAGCGACGCGGCCGCGAGTCCTAGGGCACTTCGCATATCGCACTCCATAACGGCGTCAGCGGAACGGGTACGTCACGCTGAAGCTGACAGTTGCTGGATTACTCCTGAGCCAATTCGTGTAGTTATCCCAGTGCCTGGATTCGAAATATAACTGTTGATAGCCGGATCTCCCGCCGATTCCGAAGTTCCCGCCCCGGGTAAGCCGAAGTTGATGACACTGCTGGGGAAATACTGACTCGCATACGGTGCCTGCTGCTCGGCGAACGGGTTTGAGTTGAGGATATTCCCATTGAATCGCGACGTGTACGCGCTCTGGCCTGCGTTAAAAAGGGCGTTGCCAATCGGACCATGCCTTGAACGGCGGTTAAAAGCTGTGACGCCGGATCTCGATATTCGGCCGGTAGTGCTACGTCTACAGCTTGGCCCAGGGCTGCGGCCGTCGGATCCGTGCCGTTGTAATTGTAAAACCACTCATGGCTCCGCGCCAGTGCGGCCTCCGAGATGAGCGACTCGAGCAACTGGAGGTAACCAGCGAAGTCCTCCGGCTCGCTCGGCCAATCGAGGATTGGGCTGATGGTGTTGGGGGATGGCCAGGGGTCGTACGAGTGGCAAACCGCACCAAGACCCATCAGGGCTGCTTCTATTGCGTCCGCATTAGGGTCGTACACCGTCGGATTCCGGCCCGCCCGGCGGCACCTGCAGCGGATCGTACTTGGGGTCGGGCGACAATTCTCCGTTTTCCGCGTGAGCGCGCAGCACCCCCCCGCGGTCGCTAGAGTTGCCCCCAGCGATCTCGTCGACCGTGAGCACGTAACCTCCGCTGGAGTTGTTGCCGCCGCCCACGAGGATCGACACAAAATCTCCGGCGGAGTCGCCCGAGGCGTCCGCACCATACTCGCTGAAGTCCACCGCCGACCCGCGGCCGGAGCCGGCCAAACCGCCGCCTCCGCCCGGGTTGCCTTCGGTTTCGACAACCAGCTCGGAACAATCCACGTAGCCGGAACTACTCGAGTTGGGGGTGTAATAGGTGCCGAGCTCGCAACTGAGCCCCGACGGGTCGGTGCTGCCGACCGGGTTGTCGCCGCAGTAGGTGTAGAGGTTCACCGGGCTGCCGAGATAGCCCAGTGGGTCGCGGCTGATGAAGCGGTTCAGCCCCGGGTCGTACCACCGCGCGCCCATCAGGTAGCAGGCCCGTGTTCGGGTCCATCTGGCAGCCGGCGAAGAGGATCGTGGTGCCGTACTGCGAGACGTTGTGCGTCACGGGATTCCAGTACCGGTCGCAGACGGTCACGTTGCCGTCGGCGTCGTAGGAGTACCGTTCCAGCACGTTGCCGCCCGTATCGGTCACGGCCGTGACGTTGCCGTTGGCGTCGGAGAGGTAGTAGTAGCGGTCACCCGATTCTGGCCCCGCGATCGTGTCGCGGAGGATCGGGTCGGCGGCGCGGGCGGACCAGACGTACTGATAGACCGTGCCGTCGGATACGTCGGTCTCGATGAGCTGACTGCCGGCGTAGTAGTTGTCGGCGCTGGCGGTCACACGGCCCCCGCCGCGCGGCCCGGCCACGGTCGTCGAGGTGGCGACCAGCCGTCCGGCCCCGTCATAAGAGTACGCGAAGGTGGTCGTGCCGCCCCGGCTGTTGGGCTCGGCCACCGAGGCCAGCCGGCCCCAGGCGTCCCAGGTACACGTCTCGGCCACGCCGCTGGACGGGCTCGCCAGGGTCGGGTCCGTCAGGCTGGTCATGTTGCCCGCCGCGTCGTACTGCATCGTCGGCAGCGTCTGCCGGCCGGCCAGGTTGACGGTGAAAAGCTCGTTGGCCGCATTCACTGCCAGGTTCTGCACGAAGTTTTGCGTACACGCGTCCCAAGTCTCGATCTGGTTGCCCGCCGCGTCGAACTGGTTGGCGTCCGTGGAGAGGCCCGTGCTCGTGTCCTGCTCGTATGGCAGCCGGCCGGTGCTGTAATAGCCGTAGGTACTGTCGAGGCCGTCGTTCGTCACGTTCACGGTACGGCCGAGCGTGTCGGACGGGCTGGTGCCGGCGCTGTTCAGCCAGTAGTAGTAGTAACCGTCGATAGTATTCCCGCTCGAATTGTCCCACAACTGCTCGGCGATGCGGCCGAAGGGGTCGAAGCCGCTGTAGTCGCGGGCGGTGTAGTCGAGGGAGACGTTGGGCTGTTCGACGTCGCCATCGGCGGCTCGGAGTTCACGGTCATCGCCGGGCCCTGCTCGGTGGAGAGCCGCGAGCAGACGCTGACCATCGCCGAAAAGGTCGCACAGGCCGGAGCCCGCATGTTCCGCGGCGGCGCCTACAAGCCGCGCACTTCGCCCTACGCCTTCCAGGGCATGGGCGTGGATGGCCTGAAGATTCTGGCCGAGGTGCGCGAGCGCTTCGGCATGCTGATCGTCACCGAGGCCGTGGACACCGAGGCCCTGGAAGCCATCGAAGACTACGCCGACATGATCCAGATCGGCGCGCGCAACATGCAGAACTTTTCGCTGCTCAAGCGTGCCGGCCGCTCGCCGCTGCCCGTGCTGCTGAAGCGCGGACTCAGCGCCACGCTGGAAGAGCTTTTGATGAGCGCCGAATACATCATGAGCGAGGGCAATCGCAACGTCGTCCTGTGCGAACGCGGCATCCGCGCCTACGTGGACCACTCGCGCAACACGCTCGACCTCAGCGTCATCCCGGCGGCACAGAAGCTCAGCCATCTGCCCATCCTGGCCGATCCCAGCCACGGCACCGGCAAGCGCGACCGCGTCACGCCGCTGGCCCTGGCCTCGGCCGCCGTCGGCGCCAACGGCATCATCGTTGAGGTGCATCACGACCCCGACCACGCGCTCAGCGACGGGCCGCAGTCCATGTTCCCCGACCAGTTCGCCCTCATGATGTCGCAGCTCAAGGGCATCCTGCCGGTGGTGCACCGCTCCCTTGCGGAGCCTTCGCCCAAGGCGCGCGCTGCCGCCCCGGTGGTTCAGCCGTGAAGCTGATGCCAGTGGCGCCGCGGCCCGCAAAGGGCTTCGCGGTGGCGCTTGCGTGCGCGGCGCTCTTGCTGCTGGCCGGCTGCAAGCCGCGCACGGCCGAGCCGCCGCACAGCTTTGCCTACGTCACCAACTCGGGCAGCAACCGCGTCACGGTCATTGACCTGGGCACGTTGAAGATCGCGGCCGCGCTGGCCACGGGCAACAATCCCACGGGCGTCACCGCCAGCCCCACGCGCGACGAAGTCTACGTGGTCAACACCGATTCCGCCACCATCACGGTGGTTGACGCCACGACCAATCGCATCGCCGCCACCATCCCCGTTGGCCGCCAACCCTACTACATCTCCGTAACCGGGGACGGCAAGCGTGGCTGGGTGGCCAATTCCGGCAGCAATACGGTCACCGCCCTCGATCTGGAATCGCATCGCGCGCTGGCCACCATCGCCGTGGGCCGCCAGCCCGGCGTCGCCCGCGTCTCTCCCGACGGCCACTTCGTCGCCGTCGCCAATCACGCGGACAACACGCTGACCATCCTCGACGGCACTGCGCTCAAGGTGCTGGCCACCATTCCCGTCTGCCAATCGCCGGACTCGCTGGTTGTGCTTCCTGATGGAACGAAGGCCGTGGCCGGCTGCTCGGGCTCGCACCAGGTCGCCGTGGTCAACCTCAAGACCGCGCAGGTGGAATCGCTGTTGCAGGTGGGCGGCACGCCGGTGGATTTGGCCATGAAGCCCGATGGCGGCGAGATCTTCGTCTCCAACTACGAGGCGCAGACCATCTCCGCCGTGGGTCCCTACACGGGCGAGGTCAGTGAGAGTTTTCTCGCCGGCGATCATCCCGTGCGCGGTCTCGTCAGCAGTGACAATGGCACGCTGTACGTGAGCAACTTCGACTCCAACAACGTTGCCGTGTTCGACACGGCAACGCGCAAGCTCGTCACCACCGTCACGGTCGGCACCCGTCCGGATGCGCTCGCCCTCAGTCCATCGGAGACCATGCTGCTGGTGGCCAACTCCGGCAGTGGAGACGTCAGCATCCTGCGCCTGGACAAGCGCCGCGACAAGAAGGTGCTTGCCCCCTTGCCGCGCCTCTTCCTGATGCTGCCCACCGGCGAGCGTCCCTCGCAGATCGCCGTCAAGACCGCATCCAAAGCCAGCTAGCATGAGCGAATGCGCCCGCTGCGGCCGCGAGGTTGAAGCCACGGGGCAAGGTCCAGCCTTCTGCCCGCAGTGTGCCGCGCAGCTTCTGTCGCCCACTGTTCACGCCTCGACCTCGACATTCCCCACCGCGCCGGCGACGATTCTTCCCCCAGGCCCTGCGCCCGCGCCGCCGCAACTCAGCCTGGTGCAACGGCTGCTGCGCTCGCCCTCGGTCTTCCTCATCGCCATCAACGTCCTCATCTTCCTGGCCATGGCCATCGAGGGCCGCCACATTGTCAACTTTGACGCCGCGCTCGTCGAGCAATGGGGCGCCAACAGCGGCGCGCTCACCTGCGGAGGCCAATGGTGGCGCCTTCTGGCTTCCACCTTCGTGCACGCCGGCATTATTCACATCGCGGCCAACATGTGGTGCCTTTTCAACTTGGGCTGGCTGGCGGAACTGCTCTTCGGACGCTGGCGCTTCACGTTGCTTTACCTGCTCTGCGGACTGGGCGGCAGCCTGGCCAGCATTGCCTGGCGCGAAGGCGCGCTCAGCGTCGGTGCCAGCGGCGCCATCTTCGGCATCGCCGGAGCCCTGCTGCCATCGCTCGCCTTTTCGCACAAGTCCCATTCAAGATTGCGCCGCGCCCTGCGCCCGCAGCTTGCCAGCATCGCGCTCTTTGTCGTCTTCAACCTGGCCTTCGGAGCGGCCATCCCCGGCATTGATAACGCCGCGCACATCGGCGGGCTCTGCACGGGAATCTTCCTCGGCGCCTGCTTCCCCAGCGGCATGGCGCAGGTGGAGCGTTACGGACGCCGCCGGGTCATCGTGGCCACCATCGCGCTCTGCGTGCTGTTTGGCTTTGCCGCCCGCTACGCCGTCCAGCGCAACCTCGCCTGGGTGGAGATGGACCGCGCCGAGGATGCCCGCGATCGCGGCGACCTCACCTCGGCCATCGCACACGCCCGCAAGGCCGTCGCCTTGCATCCGGAGCTGGTGCAGTGGCAGTTCCTGCTGGGCACCGCGCTGCTGGACGCGCACCAGTACCAGGACTCCCTTGTGCCGCTGATCTCCACCACGCGCCTCAGCCCCAACTGGGGTCCCGGCTGGGTCAACCTCTGCGTGGCGCAACGGGAGCTGAAGCAGTTGCCCGCCGCGCTCGATAGCTGCACCCAAGGCGCGCGCCTCTCACCGTCCGACCCTGAGTCCTGGTTCAACCTCAGCCGCATCCGCTACGAGCGGGACGACCTGCCCGGCGCCATTGAGGCCATGCAGCGCGCCGCCCAGTTGGCGCCCAATGGCTTTGACGAGAACCTGCAGGCGGGCCTGCTGCTCATCACCGCCCACCACCCCGCCAGGGCCCTGCCCTACCTGCAAAAAGCGCACGACCTTCACCCCTCCGACGCTGATGTGACGCGCTGGCTCGCCATGGCCGGACGCACGGCCTCCGCGGCGCCCACGCCTGCGCGCTGAGGCCTTTGCGTTTTCCGCCGATCATTCGTTCCCGCCCGGCATTTAGCGTTTATGATGAAGCCCGTATGGTCGCCATTCAGGAGAACATCGCGCTTGCTCCGCTGACCACCCTTGGAGTGGGCGGAGCGGCGCGTTACTTTGCCGCCGCGCACACGGTCGCCGATGCCACCGAAGCCCTCGTCTGGGCCCGCGAGCGCCAGTTGCCGGTCTTCATCCTCGGCGGTGGCAGCAACCTCGTCGTCAGCGACGCCGGCTTTGCGGGGCTCGTGCTGCACGTCGCCATCGGCGGCCTCACGGTGCGCGATGAAGCCGGGCGGCGCGTTTACTCCGTCGGCGCGGGCGCAGAGTGGGACGCGTTTGTCTCCCGCGTGGTGGACGACAATTGCGCGGGCGTCGAATGCCTCAGCGGAATCCCCGGCAGCGTTGGCGCCACCCCGGTGCAAAACGTCGGAGCCTACGGGCAGGAGGTTGCGGAAAGCATTGTGCACGTCGAGGCCATCGCCCTCGACACATTGGAGCCAGTCATCATCCCGCACGACGCCTGCGGATTCCACTATCGCCACAGCCGCTTCAACTCCGCCGATGCCGGCCGCTACCTCATCACTCGCGTCGAGTTCGCGCTTTCTCCGGGTGCGGCCCCGCGCCTGGACTACGCCGACCTGCAACGCCACTTCGCCGCCCTGCTCGCCAGCGGCGGGCAACCATCGCTCGCCGAAGTTCGCCAGGCCGTGTTGACCATCCGTGGCCGCAAGGGGATGGTGATTGACCAGAACGATCCCGACTCGCGCAGCGCGGGCAGCTTCTTCCGCAACCCCGTCGTCAGCGTCGCGCATTACCAGCGCATCGCCGCGGCCTCGTCCGACCCCGTGCCGCACTTTGCCGCCCCGCATGGCGAATTCAAGCTGCCCGCCGCCTGGCTCATCGAGCATTCCGGCCTGCACCGCGGCTTCGCTATCGGCGAGGCGGCCATCAGCGGCAAGCACACCCTGGCGCTGGTCAACCGCGGCCACGCCACGGCGGCCGACATGCTTCACCTCCGCGACCACATCCAGCGCCGCGTCCGTGAGTGTTTTTCGGTCGAGCTCGAGCCGGAGCCCGTGCTGCTCGGCTTCTAATCAATTCGGATTTTCGTGAGGTCCTGCGCCTGCGATTTTGCGCGGCCTACCCGCGCAGGTAGCGGATGGATTGCGTCTTGATGACCAGCCACACGGCGCGCCCGGCCTCCAGCGCCAAACTCTGCCGCGCGCCGCGCGTTACATGCACGCGCACAAGCGTTGCACCGCAGCGCACCGAAAGCTCCACCATGCCGCCGCGCTCTTCCACCACTTCCACCACGCCCGGCACAAGGTTGCGCGCGCTCAGCCCGCGAGGGCTTTCGATGGCCACCAGGATGTCTCCCGCGCGCAGCGCCAGGGTCACCGCGTCGCCGGTCTGCGCTTCCGCCAGCGGCGTCTCCAGTTGCAGGTCGCGCGCAATGCGGCAGGTCATGGTGCCCAACTCCAAATGGCGTTCTTCGACCACAGCCTCCAGCAGATTCTCATAGCCCGCGCGCGATGCCTGTTCGCGGCTCACCGGAGCCTCCAGCACATTCCGCGGATCGCCATCGGCCGTAACCTGTCCGCGCTCCACCACCAGCAAACGCCGCGCCAGCGAGTATGCCTCCTGCGGATCGTGCGTCACGTAGAGCATCGGCACCCCACGCTCGCGCTGCCAGTCGAAGAGCAGCCCCAGCAGCACCGACTTCAGGCGGCCATCCAGAGCCGATAGCGGCTCGTCCAGCAGCAGCACTTCGGGATCGCACACCAGGGCCCGGGCCAGTGCCGCGCGTTGCTGCTCTCCGCCGGAGATCTTGCCCGGCCGCCGCCCGCCGAGCGCCGCAATCTGGAAGCGCTCCATGATGGAACGCACCCGGCTCTCGCGCTCCGCCGCCGCCAGGCCATGCAAACCGTAGGCAATGTTTTCACCTACCGTCATGTGAGGGAACAGCGCCGGCTGCTGGGAGAGATATCCCACGCGCCGCAGATGCACCGGCACGCAGACGCCGCTGGCGTCGTCAAACAGCACACGCCCGCCAATCTCAATCCTGCCGTGCTCAGGCCGGCGGAAGCCCGCAATGCACTCCAGGATGCTCGTCTTACCGGCGCCGCTCGCGCCAAACAACACCACCACCTCGCGCTCCACATGGAAGGCGCAGCGCAACTCAAACTGGTCGAGGGGAAGTTCCAGCTTGAGCTTCAAAACTCCCGGCGCGCTCATCGCAGCCTCCAGCTACGTCCGCGGTCCACGCCGTAGATCACGACCAGCAAGGCAAACGAGATCGCCATCAGCGTCAGCGACTGCCTTGCCGCCGTCGCGTAGTCCAGCATCTGCACGTTGTCGAAGATGGCGATGGAAGCCGTCTGGGTTTTGCCCGGGATGTTGCCGCCCAGCATCAGCACCACGCCGAACTCGCCCAGGGTGTGGGCAAAGCTCAACGCCACACCGGTCAGGATGCCCGGCATCGCCAGCGGCAGAGTCACCCGCAGAAACGTCCGCCAGGCACCGGCGCCCAGGCTGGCCGAAGCCTCCAGCAAACGCCGGTCCACCCCGGTCAGCGCCGCCGTAAAGGGCTGCACCGCAAAGGGCAGACTGTAAATCACGCTGCCCACCACCAGCCCTTCAAAGCTGAAGGCAAGGGTGTGCCCGGTCATCCGCTGCCACGCCTGGCCCAGCCAGCCCTGGCTGCCCAGCACCACCAGCAGGTAAAAGCCCAGCACCGTCGGAGGCAGAACAATCGGCAGGGCCACCAGGGCCTCGGCCAAAAAGCGCAGGCGGAAGCGCGTAAACGCCAGCCACCAGGCGAGCGGCAGTCCCAAGGCCAGCAGCACAAGGCTCGTCACCAGCGCCAGCTTCAGGCTCAGCAGCAGCGGAGTCATGCCTTCTCCTTGCGCGCGGCGCGCAGCCCTTGTTGAGGAAGCCCTCACTAAGGAAGATGCAATAGATGGATTCTATTCTCTACCGCGCACCGGCCGGCGCACAAATCCCGCCAGGTATACGCAGGAATAGATCTCTCATGGCAGGCAGGCGTTTCTTCAGTCAGGAATCGGTGAGATAGACATTCGGGAGAGCGCGGAGATCACCAGCGCGCACGGGTGGCGGGTGCCTCGCGCGTGGCCAACGCCGGGCGGCGCGGCCCATTACGGCGGAGCTACTTCTTTTCTTCCTGCGGCTGGGGCTTCACCTTCAGCACGCTGCCCGGCATTCCGCGCGTCTCATTCAGCACGGCCACCGTGGCCAGCACACCCATCACCAGGAAGATCGCAAACATCACAACTGCGACGACCAGAACCGGCATCATTCACCTCGGCGACATTCTGCGCCCACCCCGGCGCCCCAGCGGTGACGTTCATCACCCTGCGGGGTGCCGCTCGAACCAGCCCGGCCAGCTTATCCCAGCTTGGCCAGCTCGCTCTCCATGGCCTTCGCCTCGGCGCTCAACAGCTCGGTGTAGCGCGGGTTGCTGGAGCGTTCCATTTGTTCGTGGATGCGCGCCAGGTTCAACTTCAGCGCCTGGACCTTGCGGGCGGTTTCGCAACGCACGCGTTCCAGCCGTTCTTTTTCCTCAGTGACGTCAGCCGTCGGGTATGAATCATTCGGGGTATTTTGCTGCTCTTCCACGCTTTTGCTCTCCCAGCCTCTTGCCATCCTTTTTATTATAAATGGCTTGGCGGCCAACGACAAAAGGGCCGGTCTCCCGGCCCTTCCTAGAGGAATGCGAATGACCTAGAAGCGAATGACGATGCCGCCCGTGTAGCGCAGGCCGCTCTGGATGGAGCTGTAGTGGTTGGTGATGACGTAATCCACCTGCGCCAGCCGGATTCCAAGGTGGTGTGACAGGTTTCCGTCCACGGTCGCGCCGGCCATCACGGCCAACGCCGAATCCTTGTAGGAATACGTCGTAGACGTCTCCGGCAGCGTGAAGGTGCTGTTGTCCGCGCCCACCAGCGCGTGCACGTTCGCCGTCCAGAAGCCGATCCGGTGGATGCGGTACGTCGGTCCGATCATGTAGGACGAGCGGCTGTACTTGATGCCCGTCTCGTCCACATGCGAATTCGCCTGGTGTGCCAGGTCCACGGTCACGCCCAGGTCCCACTTCTTAAAGTAATGGCTGGTCTCAAAGGCGACGCCGTTCAGGTGAGTATTGCCAACTTCGGGTTCGTCCGGGTTGGTGAACTGGTAGGCGTAGCCGATGAAAAACTCGGTATTCGGCGCGGCCAGCGGCTTCGGTTCCATCTGGGCCAGGCCCACGGCGCCCAGCATCAGCAGGGCGGCGGCTAGAACGGCAAACTTGCGCATCAAAATTCATCCTCCGGGAGCGGCCCGCCCGGCCCTTGATCCAGGCACCGGGCTTTCAGCCCAATCGGCTCCTCTGCTCCCAACCTATCATGGCAGCTTCCGCCGGGCCTTCCGGAGACTTCGTCTCCCGGCCATGGAACGGAATTTGCTCTATTCAGAATAATACGTTCGCGGCTTTCCTGCCTTGCGCCCACCGGCAGGCAGCAAAAAGCCCTCCCCGCAAAGGGAGGGCCCAGGCAAACTCCTGCGCCGGTTAGCGCAAAGCCGCGCTGCTCGCCGGATAGGAACGGCCGGCAAAATAATTGTGCTCCTCAAGGTTCTGGTAGAAGCGGCCGGCCAGTTGCGCCGCCCTGGGACCGAAGACCGCCCGGTCGCCCTGCAGGAAGATCACGGTCACAATCCGCCCGTACTCGGAGTTTGCGTAGCTGGCAAACCATCCGTAGCGCGTGCCGTTGCTGCTGCATGTGCCGGTCTTGCCCAGCACAGGCTCACCCGTAAAGCTCAGCCGCAGACTTCGAGCCGTGCCATATTCGGTCGCGCCCTGCATCCCGTCGTGCAACTCCGGAACCAGGTTTCCAATCTTCAGATAGCGCTTCACCACCGGACGGAAGCCGCGCACATCGGCCTGCGAAAGCGGATGCTGCAGATAAAACAGTGTGCCGCCGTTGGCAATCGAGGCCATCAGCGCCCCCAGTTGCAGAGGCGTCACATGCACGCCCTCGCCAAAGCTGCACATCTTGCCCACTCCGCCCGCGCTGGCCGGAATCTCCTGGTCGGGATACGTGCCCAGGTGTTCGCCCTCAATCTCCCAGCCGGCATACTCGCCCAGCCCGAACTCATGTGCGTAGTGCTTCACCTTGGCAAAACCTAACTGGCGCCCCAGATGCTCGAAATACTGATTATTGCTGTGTGCCAGCGCCTGGCTCATGGTCATCCGCCATCCGCCCAGGTCCACCGGAGTCTCACTGGTCACCAGGCCTTCACTCAACGCCGCCAGCGCCACCGGCACTTTAATCGTCGAGCAGGGCTGCGCCCCGGCCGATAGCGCCAGCTTCTGATTCACCATGGCCAGAATGCGTCCGTTGCTGGGATCAATGGCCACCACCGTGCCGTTCAAACTACCCAGGGCATCCATGGCCGCGGCACGCACCAGCGGGTCTTCGCCCGCGCTCTGGTCGCCCACCGTCGGATCGCTGTTAAACGAGCTGGCCGTAAACCGCTCGCCCACCACTCTGCGCCGCCCGCCACGGGTCGTCAGGCTGACCGGGACCACTGCACCCTTCGCGCGCCCTCGCGCCGCGCCACGCGCCGTTCCTGCGGCCTCTGCGCGGGCCTGTAGCTTCGTGCTCCTGCGGGCCGTCGCCTTCGGTGCCGCAGAGCGCCTGGCCGCCCTCGAATTTCCTTCCGCTTTGGAGCCGGCCGCCGCGTGCCTTCCGGCGGCGTGCGTCGCGCCTGCATGGACCGCTGCCCGGCTCTGGCGCTGGGCGGCCATGTGCCGCTCGGTGCTGGCGTTCTCACGCACCTTGCCGCTCCGCCGCGCCTCATGTCCGTTGGTGATCGTGGCCGCAAGCAGTGCGGCCGGCAACAACAGGCAGAGCATGGAAGCCGCTGCCACCTTGCCCATCCCGAGCTCTTTCCAGGTAACCATCATTCTCTGCCTGTTAACCCCTCTCCCCGTCTGCGCGGGGCTGGAACGAATCTGTATTGCGGTTGGTGACTTGAAGCCTAGGCGACCTCATCCTCTGCATTCAAGCCAGAAACTCACGCAGACCACGATCGCGGGGTACCGAAGTACACACCCGTTACGAAAGTCCATGGAGCCCGCCCGCACAACCGTGCAGACGCAACTTTCCCTGCCGACGACCATCGGCAAACGCATGATCTAACTTGATTGTTAACACAAAAGAAACTGGGCGGGGGCTAACCGATTTGAGTCCCCCGCCCAGAATTGCACTGCAGATTTCACTAACTGTTCTCTGGAATCTTTTTCCTCAGGAATGCCGGCACATCCAATTCATCCTGCTCCTCGTCGGCGCTCAAAGGCTCCAGCGATGGCATGGGACGGGTCGGCTGCACCGCCTCCCATACCCGCGTCTGTTGCGTGACCGGTGCCGCCTCGCGCGGCGCGTGCTCATCGCGGTGCGCATCGGCGGGCGCCGCAGCCCGGCGCGGACTCGCATCACCTTCCGCCTTCGGCTCCTGCCTTGCGCCCGGATACTCGGCGTCGGCGCGGTGATTGATCTTCGGTTCCACTCCGGCCGTGCCGCGTGCGCTGGATCCCTCCGGGACGGCGTGCTCGCTGCGGGTGCGCTGCGCGCGCGGCTCGCTGCGGAAGCCCGTGGCGATGACCGTGATCTTCACCTCGTCCTTCATCTTCTCGTCCATCACGGCGCCGAAGATGATGTTGGCGTCCTCGTGCGCCGCGCTCTGGATGATCGTCGAAGCCTCGTAGACCTCGGCCAGCTTCAGCGAACTCGATCCCGTGATGTTGATCAGGATGCCGCGCGCGCCGTCAATCGCACCGGCCTCCAGCAGCGGCCTGGCAATCGCCCTCTGCGCCGCCTCCAGGGTCCTGCGCTCGCCACGGCCCGTCGAGGTGCCCATGACGGCGTAGCCCATGCCGGCCATGATGGCCTTCACATCGGCAAAGTCGCGGTTGATGATGCCCGGGATGGTGATGATGTCCGAGATGCCCTGCACGCCCTGGCGCAGAATGTCGTCGGCCACGCGGAAACTCTCGAAGAAGCCGGCGTCCTGCGCCACCGCCAGCAGCTTTTCGTTGGGGATCACGATGACCGTGTCCACCGATTCCATCAACTCGCTCAGCCCGCGCTCGGCCTGGTTCATGCGGCGCTTGCCCTCGAAGGCGAAGGGCTTGGTCACCACCGCCACGGTCAGGGCGCCCATCTCACTGGCCAAACTGGCGATGATTGGCGCCGCGCCGGTGCCGGTGCCGCCGCCCAGGCCGGTGGTGACAAACACCATGTCCGCGCCTTCCAGCGCGGCGATGATGCGATCCGTGTCTTCCAGCGCCGCCTGGCGGCCCACCTCGGGATTCGCGCCCGCGCCCAGCCCGTTCGTCAGCTTGACGCCCAGTTGCAGCTTCTTCGGCGCGCGGCTCATCTGCAAGGCCTGCAGGTCGGTGTTGGCGGCGATGAACTCCACGCCCTCCACGCCGGCCTCGATCATGCGGTTCACCGCGTTGTTGCCGCCGCCACCCACGCCGATCACCTTGATCCTGGCGTTGTTGCGCGCTTCTTCCTGAAACTGGATGCGAAAGTCCTGTTCACCCATTGTCGCTTCCTCGCCGCAGACGCCCTCAGGCGCTGCCTACTCCGTTGCTTCGCGGGCGAAAATGGCCCGCAGTCTTGCGCCCAGCCCGCCGCTCTCGCGGTGCTTCAACACCCTTGCCCGTTGCGTGTAAAACACCATGCCAATCGCCGTGGAAAACTCCGGCGCCTGCAATTCGCCCGGCAGTTGAGACATCCCCAAAGGCACGCCCAGCCGCGTCGGCCGCCGCAGAACCTCCTCGCAAACCTCGGCCAGCCCGTTCAACAAGGCTCCGCCGCCGGTCAGGATGACGCCGCCGCCCAGGGCATCCAGCACACCGCCATGCTGCAGATGATCGCGTACCAACTCCATCAGCTCTCGCGCTCTCGGCTCCAGGATGGCGCCCAGATCGCGCTGCCGCATCATCCGCGGCGGACGTTCACCCACGCTCGGTACTTCAATCTCGTTCTGCTCGTTCACCATGGAGAGCAGTGCGCAGCCGAACTCGCGCTTCAGCTTCTCGGCCTCAATCAGCGGAGTCTCCAATCCGTAGGCCACGTCGCGCGTAAAGTTGATGCCGCCCAGCGGCACCACCCCGGAGTGGATCACCACGTCGTCGCGCACCACCAGAATCTCCGTCGTTCCGGCGCCCACGTCAATCACCGCCGCGCCCAGTTCGCGCTCGTCGCGGCGCAGCACGGCGTCGCTGCACGCCAGCCCCTCAAACACGCGGTCGTCCACGCTCATGCCGGCCCGGTTCAGGGCCGTCACCACGTTCTGCGCCGCGCTCTCGGCGGAGGTGATCACGTGCACCCGCACTTCCAGCTTGCGGGCCAGGATGCCCAATGGCTGCCGCACGCCGTCCTGCTCGTCCACCACGAACTCCTGCGTCAGCAGGTGCAGGATGACGCGATCCTCCGGCATGGCAATCTCTCGGGCGCGGTCGCCGACGGCCTGCATGTCCTCGGCCGTAATCTCGCGAGCCTTCTCCCCCAGCGCAATCGCGCCCTGGCTGTTCACGCTCTTGATGTGCGGCCCGCTGATGCCCACCACCGCCGACTCCAGGGTCAGCCCGCTCGATTCTTCCGCCCGGCGCACGGCCTCGGCCACGCTGCGCCGGGCCTGCTCCAGGTCCACAATCACGCCGCGCCTGGTGCCGCCCGAAGGCGCCACTCCGTGGCCGCGATAGCGCAGGCCGGTCTCGGTCGTCTCCACCACCAGGGCCACGGTCTTAGCGCTGCCCAGGTCAATCACCGTGATGATGTTTTCGCTTCGTGTGCCCATTTACTTACTCTTCTTGTGTGTCTTCTTAACGTCTGTCTTCTTAACGTCTGATTTCTTAACGTCTGATTTCTTAACGTCTGGCTTCTTGTTGTCTGCCTTGTTTGCCCCGGAGCTTCCCGCAGGCTTATCGCCCGTCACCGCAGGCGCAGCCTGCGCCGGCTTTGCCGCCGCCGCGCCGCCACCCGCCAGCACTGGCGTCACCACCGCGCCGCGTCCAAAGCGCAGGTCCACCGACTTCAACCTTCCCTGCTCCTGCTCCCACTTCTGCACGTTGCTCAAAAACACCATAAAGCGTTGGAGAAACTGCTCGTTGCCCAGGTGCAACAGGATCGGCTCCATACCACCCTTGGCCAGCACCTTCACATCCTCGGGATCGCTCAGATCCACCTCTTCCAGGTCGCGCGAGTAGTGCGCCTTGGCCGCCACTCCGTCGCCATCCAGCTCGGAAATCAGCCGCGTGTACTGCTTCATCCTCGCCGCCCGGGTCGAGGCCGGTTCGTTCTCGCTCTGCCCCACAATCACCGGAAACGAATAGTTCTGGTTCGGCGGCAACTCCATCAGCACGCCGTCGGCATCGCTCAGCACCACGCGGTCGCTCAGGGCCATAAATGCCACCGGAACGCGCTCCTTCACCTGCACCTTCAACCCGTGCGGCCAAATGCGCACCAGCGTCGCGCTCTCCACCCAGGGCAGCCGCTCCAACTCCTTGCGCTTGCCGTCCAGGCTAAGCGAGAAAATACTGTGTCCCACCGTACCCCTCATCGAGCTCATCACCTGCGCCCGCGAGTTCGGAGCCTCGCCCAGAAACTCAATGTCGCGCTCGCTGCTCACCCGGAAGCGCGGCGACTCCACGGCATAGCGGTAGCATTCGTAGCCAGCCGCGCCAACGGCCGTCAGCACCAACAGCACCACCAGCGCGACCTTCACTCGTCCGGCGTTCTTTGCGCCCAGCGGGCCGCGGCGCACCGGAACCCTGCGGCTCACCCTGCGGAACTGCTGCTCCGGCTCCTCGCCGTCGTCTTCCGTCAGCCCGGCATCCAGCGGCAGAGCGTCATCATTCAGGGAGTCGCGGGAGAACGCATCGCGGGAGAAGCCACGCGCAAAAGGATCGCGCTCGCCGGCCTCGCGGCGGCCAGCGCCACCACGACCGCCACGGCGGTAAAAGGGATCGTCGATGGGTGGCTGATTCGGTGCCATGAATTCCAAGCGGGCTGAGAGCGCCTTGGGCTCACTATACCTGCTTTACCCGTCTCCTCACCCAGTGATTACTTCGGCTCCCCCGGCTCGGCCGCACGCAGCCGCTCCAGGATCTTCGCTCCCAGTTGCGACACCGAGCCCGCGCCCAGGGTCAGCACCATGTCCCCGGGGCGAGCCTCCGCGGCAACGGCCTCCACGGCGGCATCAAAGCCGCTGGCAAACTCCGCCGGACGCTCGTTCCGGCAGCGGATCTTCCCCGCCAGTGCCAATCCGCTCACGCCGGCAATTGGCTGCTCGCTGGCCGCGTAAATATCCAGCACCAGCAGCCGGTCCGCCTCCGGAAAGGCCCCGGCAAATTCATTCATCAGCAGATAGGTGCGGGTGTAGCGGTGCGGCTGGAAGATGACGTGAATCTTGCCCTCCGCGCCCAGCCACTGCCGCGCCGCCTGCAACGTGGCGCGAATCTCCGTGGGATGGTGGCCGTAGTCGTCCACCACGCGAATGCCGTTGACCGCGCCCTTCAGTTGGAAGCGGCGGTCCACTCCGCGGAACTGCGCAATTCCCTTGCGCACCAGCTCCACCGGAATCTCCAAGCCCATGCCGACGGCAATCGCCGCCGTCGCATTCAGAATGTTGTGCGCGCCCGGCACGTAAAGCTCAAAGCGCCCCAGCTCCTTGCCCTGGTAGCGGATGGCAAAGCTGTTGCGCAGCTCGTCGCCCTCGCGCTCCGTGCGCAGGTCGTGGGCGCAGAAGTCGGCGTCCTTGGCCGTGCCGTAGGTCACCACGCGGCGCTCCACGCGGGGCAGCAGATTGCGCAGCGCTTCGTTATCCGTGCAGGCAATCACCGCGCCGTAAAACGGCACCTTGTCCATGAACTCGACGAAGGTGTTCTCCACATCTTCCATGTCGCGATAGCAGTCCATGTGCTCGCGATCAATATTGGTCACCACGCTCAGAATGGGTGACAGCTTCAGGAATGAGCGATCGCTCTCATCGGCCTCCGCCACCAGGTACTGGCTCGTACCCAGCCTCGCGTTCGAACCCAATGAGTCCACGCGCCCACCCACCACCACCGTCGGATCCAGTTCACCGGCGGCCAGTACGCTGGCCACCAGGCTGGTCGTCGTCGTCTTGCCGTGCATGCCGGCAATGGCGATGCCGTACTTCAGCCGCATCAGCTCGCTCAGCATCTCCGCCCGCTGAATCACCGGCAGGTGCAGCAGCCGAGCCTCGCTGACCTCGGGATTATCCTTGGCGATGGCCGAACTGGTCACCACCACCTCGGCGCCGTGGACGTTGGTCGCCGCGTGTCCGATGAAAATCTTCGCGCCCAGCTTCTGCAGCCGCTCGGTCACCGCCGAAGGCTTCATGTCACTGCCGCTGACGCCGTAACCCAGCGTCAGCAGGACCTCGGCAATACCGCTCATGCCGATGCCGCCGATGCCGACAAAATGAATGCGTTGTACTTTGGCAAACATACTGTAAGAATTGTACGGCACACGGCCTGTGGATCACATCCGGAGCCGCTTTTCCGCCCACTTCGGCCAAATTTGGATTCCAGCCGGATTCCGATCAGCGCCTCACACCCGGTGCGGATTCCGCTCGTCTTCCTCCGCCACCAGGCCTTCCGGCAGCCGCCCGCCGTTGTAGCCGGCCAGCCGGTTCTTCCACTTCAAGAAGTCGCCAATCCGCTGCGGTTCAATCCGAACCTCCACCCGCGCCAGGCTCGCCAGCAGCAGGTTCATCTCGTTCATAAATCCTTCCGGATGGCGCAGCTTCTTGCTTCCCTTCTTGACCACGACCAGCGTTCGCGCCGAGGCCTCCAGCAGCCCCCACCCTTCGGGCAACTCCGCAACTTTCAGCATGCCCTTGGGAGCCGCGTAATACCGCTCGCAGCCCAGTGCGATCTCGCCGTTCCGCCGCCACGGCTTTTCGCGGTCGGCCAAAAAGTCCGCGCGGCTCACCTTGCACTCCACCACAATGGAATGATTCTTGCGCTTCCATCCAATGGCGTCCGGCATCTCGCCGCTCGCGCAGCCCTGCTCGCTCAGCACCACGCCGCAGCGCTGCCGCCGCAACCACCCCTCGGCCATCTCCACCAGCTTGCCGTGTGTCATCCGAGCCTTTATCGCACCATCTTCAATCGCACGTCTTTTATCACGCGTCTTTTATCGCACGTCTCTTGTCGCACGTCTCTTATCGCACAAAGGGCCCGCCACAGGCGAGCCCTTGGAACCCAGTTGCTTATCGGAATTGATATTGCTTTTGCTTGGGTGCCCCATACAAGCCTTCCGTTGGCTTGTGTGGGGTAGTTGATTCTCCGGGTGCCCCATCCTTCCGCCCGCAGTCGGCGGAGGGTGGGGTAGTTGCCCTTGCCGTTGTTCTTACCTTTGAAACCTCCGAAACATCCGCAACATCCGAAACCTGCCCCTTCTACGTCGAGTAGTCCGCGTTGATGTGCACATATTCCACCGTCAGGTCGCAGGTCAGGAACTCCAGCTTGGCCTTCCCTCGACCCAGTTGCACGCGAATCTCATACTCCGGCTGCTTCATCAGTTCGTGCGCCGCCTTTTCGTCAAAGGGATGCGCCCCACCCTTGCGGCAAACCTGTTGCGCACCAATCCACACGCTGATCTTCTCCGGCACCACCGCCACGCCGCTCTTGCCCACCGAACTCAGAATCCTTCCCCAGTTCGGATCGCAGCCCGCCCACGCCGTCTTCACCAGCGGAGAGTTGGCGATCGAGCGCGCGATCACACGCGCCTCATCCACCGTCGCAGCCTGTTCGATCTTCAATCGCACCAGGTGCCCGGCGCCTTCGCCATCGCGAACGACCTGCTCGGCCAGGCTGGCGCATACGGCGTGCAGCGCGGCCTCAAATTTTTTGCTCACGCCGGTTGCCGTCAGCTTCACTCCGCTGGCGCCGCTCGCCAGCAGCAGCACTGTGTCGTTCGTGCTGGTGTCGCCATCCACACTGATGGCGTTGAACGTGGTCGCCACCGCGCGCTTCAACGACGCCTGCAAACCCCGTGGCGCGGCTTCCACGTCGGTGAATATGTACACCAGCATGGTCGCCATGTCGGGATGAATCATCCCGCTGCCCTTCGCCACGCCGGCCACGCGAATACTCTTCGCGCCCACCTTGATCTCCACCGAGGCCGCCTTGCGCCGCGTGTCGGTGGTCATGATGGCCCGTGAGAAATCTTCCAGCGCCTCGCTGGTTGCAGCCTTCGCGGCCACTAGTTCCGGAACGGCCGCCACCAGCTTCTCCAATGGCAGCGGCACGCCGATGATTCCCGTCGAGGATGGCACCACGAACTCCGCCGCCGCGGTCAGCGCCCGGCCCACGGCCTTGCAACTTTCGCGCGCGACATTTTCTCCCGGCTTTCCCGTGGCGCAGTTGGCGTTGCCGGCGTTCACCAGCACGGCCCGCACGCGGCCATTGCTCTTCGCCAGGTGCTCGCGCCCCACCACAACTGGAGCGGCCGCCACGCGATTGCGCGTAAACACCGCCGCCGCGCTCGCGCCCAGCGGAGCCTCTGCCAGCGCGGCATCCGTGCGCCCGCTCGCCTTGATTCCGGCCTTCACGGCCGACCACACAAATCCCTGGGGAAGAAATACCGGCTCGTCCGGCCCGTGCAATTTCAATGTCATGGCTCCAACTTTACCAGCGGCTGGCGCAAACGCAACTGCAGCTTGGCAGGGCGCGGCAAAATGGCAAAGTGCGGCAACTCCCCGCGATACATCGCCACCTCGTCACACTCATGCAGCTTGGGACAATTTGCGCAATCCTTGTAAATTTTGTCAGGCAGCTCTTCGCGTTTGGCTTCGGCAAAACCCATGTGCGCAAAAAACTCCGGGATGCGCGTGAACAGACACACGCACTGCACATGGTGCGACTCGGCCTCTTCGAGCAGCGCATCCACCAGCACGCGGCCCGCGCCGCAGCCCTTGTGCGGTGTGCGCACGGCAATCGAGCGCACCTCCGCCAAATGCGTGCCGTAAAGATGCAGCGCCCCGCAGCCCAGCAGTTCGTCGCCTTCCACGGCCACCGTAAAGTCCCGAATGTTTTCGCAGATTTCGGCCAGCGAGCGTGGCAGCAGCGTGCCGTCTCCGCTGTAGTCGGCAATCAGGTCGCGCAACTGCTCGGCGTCGGGCAGTACCGCCTTACGCGTTTCCATTGTCCGCCTCAAAAGTTTTCAGCCGCGCGTCCATCGCATCCAGAGCCGCAGCCACCTGGGCTCGCGCCGTGCCGCCCACAACGTCATGGCAGTCCAGCGTTTTCTCCAGCGTCACATTGGATGCAAAGTCCTCGCCGAAAGCATCGCTGATCTCCTTCAGCTCGCCCAGCGGAATCGCCTCCAGCTCGCAACCCTTTTCGATTCCCAAACGCACGGCGCGCCCCACAAACTCGTGAGCCCGCCGGAAGGGCACGCCCTTGTTCGCCAGGTACGTCGCCGCGGCCATCGCGTTCATGTAGCCAGAGGTCGCCGCCTGCTCCATGCGCGGCAGGTTGAACTCCACGGCCTTCATAAAGCCCGTCGCCACCTCCAGCATCCGCCCGGCCGTATCGGCCACCGTGAACACCGGCTCCTGCGTCTCCTGCATGTCCTTGTTGTAGGCCAGCGGCAAACCCTTCAGCGTGATGAGCAACTGCGTGGCCGCGCCAATCACCCGCCCGGCCTTGCCGCGAATCAGCTCCAGCGCATCGGGATTCTGCTTCTGCGGCATCGCGCTCGAACCTGTCGAGTAGCTCTCCGGCAGCCGCACAAAGCCATACTCCAGGGTGGAGAACAGAATGAACTCCTCTGCCCAGCGGCTCAGGTGCACCGACAAAATGGACAGCACCTGCGCAAACTCCACGGCAAAATCGCGGTCGCTCGTGGCGTCCATGCTGTTCGCCGTCGGAGCCGCAAATCCCAACGCCCGCGCCACCGGCTCGCGGTCGAGCTTCAACGTCGCTCCGGCAATGGCCCCGCTGCCCAGCGGACACCGATTCAGCCTCCGCCGACAATCCTGCAAGCGCTCGGCGTCACGCAAAAACATCTCGGCGTAAGCCAGCAGCCAGTGAGCCACCAGCACCGGCTCGGCCCTCTGCAAGTGCGTGTAGCTCGGCATGGCCGCCCCACCCGCCTGCCGCGCCCGTTCGCTCAGAGTCTTCGCCAACTCCAGCAGCTTCGCGCGCAACTCCTCGCAACCGGCACGCACAAACAGGCGCAGGTCGGTGGCAATCTGCTCGTTGCGGCTGCGCCCGGCGTGCAGCTTCAACGCCACCTCGCCCAGCGTGCGCTGCAACTGCTTCTCCACAAAGTGATGCACGTCTTCGGCTTCCTCATCGTTCAGGAAGTCTTTGCCCGTGCGCGTCAATTCGTCGAGTGCCTTCACCAAAGCGGCGTGCTCGTCCTCGCTCAGGATGCCCGCCGCCTTTAACGCTCCGGCGTGTGCCTGACTGGCCGCGATCTCCTCCAGCAGCAAGCGCTGGTCAAAGGGAAAACTCCTTTGCCAGCGCTCAAAGCCGGGATCGAGCGGTTGACGGAACCGCCCAGACCACATCTTCACCGTGTCACCTCGGCGGCTTTCTTCTTCCGGTTCAGCCCCCGCGCGCGCGCCGGCAGCGCCAGAATCTTGATGAACCCGGCCGCGTCCTTCTGGTCGTAGCTCTCGCTCATGGTGAACGATGCGATGTCGGCGTTGAACAGCGAGTACTCGCTCTTGCGGCTGCTGATGCTCACGTTGCCCTTGTACAGCGAGAGCTTCACCGTGCCCGTAATTTCCTCCTGCGTGCTGGCCACAAAAGCGTCCAGGCTGGCGCGCAGCGGAGTGAACCACAGTCCGTTGTAAACCAGCTCGGCGTACTTCAGCCCGACGTGCTCCTTGAAGTGCTCCAGGTCGCGGTCCAGGCACAGTGCCTCCAGCTCGCGATGCGCCAGCAGCAGCAAGGTCCCACCCGGAGTCTCATAGGCTCCGCGAGACTTCATGCCCACAAAGCGGTTCTCTACCAGGTCAATGCGGCCAATCGCGTTGCGTGCGCCAATCTCGTTCAGCAGGTCGAGCAGTTGCACGGCAGGCAATGCCTGTCCGTTCACGCTCACCGGCACGCCCTTCGCAAAGCCAATCTCCACTACCTCTTCCTGGTCGGGTGCGGCCTTGGGAGAGTTCGAGATCTGCCACGTCGTATCGAGAGGCGCCTGCGCCGGATCTTCCAGCTCTCCGCCTTCGTGCGAGATGTGCCAGATGTTGCGGTCGCGCGAGTGAATCTTCGTCTTGCTGGCCACAATCGGAATCTGGTGCGCCTCGGCGTAGTCGATGCAATCTTCGCGGCTCTTCAGCGTCCACTCGCGCCACGGAGCGATAATCTGCAGCTCCGGAGCCAGGGCCAGAAACGCGTGCTCAAACCTCACCTGGTCGTTGCCCTTGCCCGTGCAGCCGTGCGCCACGGCGTCGGCGCCTTCGGCCAGCGCCACTTCCACCTGGTACTTGGCGATGATCGGCCGCGCCATCGAGGTGCCCAGCAGATACTTGTGCTCGTACACCGCACCGGCCTGCAAGCACTTCCAGACGTATTCCGTCAGGAACTCCTCGCGCAGGTCCTTCACCACAACCTTGCTGGCGCCGGTCTTGATCGCCTTCACGGCGACCTCCTCCATGTCCTCGCCCTGGCCCACGTCGGCCACAAACGCGATTACCTCGCAGTCATAATTCTCTTTCAACCACGGGATGATGATCGAGGTGTCGAGTCCGCCCGAGTACGCCAGAACAACTTTCTTCTTAGACATGAAAACTCCTTGCCGGCAACCGCCGCGCGGCGCCGCCCAAAAGCTCGAGAAGGATTGCCTTCTGAATATGCAGACGGTTCTCCGCCTGGTCAAATACCACAGAGGTCTCGGCGTCAATCACCGCAGCCTCCACTTCCTCGCCGCGATGCGCCGGCAGGCAGTGCATGAACACCGACTCCGCGCCCGCGTGCGCCATCAACTCCGGGGTCACCCGGAAATCCTTGAAGAGCCGCGCCCGCTCCAGCGTCTCCGCCTCCTGGCCCATGCTCGCCCACACATCGGTGTAGACCGCATCGGCCCCTTTCACGGCTGCCACCGGATCGTTCGTCACTTCAATCACCGCGCCGGTCTCTTTCGCAATTTCCAGCGCCAGCTCCAGCACCTCGGCCTTCGGCTCGTAGCCCTTGGGAGTGCCCACCGTGATCTTGCTGCCGAACAAGGCCGCGCCCAGCATCAGCGAGTGTGCCACGTTGTTGCCGTCGCCCACGTACGCCAGGTGAACCTTCTTCAAATCGCCGAACTTCTCGCGCAAGGTGAGAAAATCCGCCAGCGCCTGGCAGGGATGCTCGTGGTCGCTCAGCGCGTTGATTACCGGAATCGAGGCGAACTTCGCCAGCTCCGTCACCGTCGAGTGTGCAAAGGTGCGCAGCACAAGCGCGTCCACCCAGCGCTCCAAATTGTGAGCCATGTCGCTGACCGGTTCGCGCTCGCCAATGCGGCTCGTCAACTGGTCCACGAACATCGCGTGTCCGCCCAGTGAGTAGATGCCGCTCTCAAAGGTCAGCCGCGTGCGGAACGAAGGCTTCTCAAAGAACAGCACAATCTGCCGCCCGCTGAGTGCCGTGCTGTACTCCGCCGGACGCGCCTTCACCTTTGCCGCCAGTTCCAGCAAACCCTCGGCCATCTCCGGCGTCAGGTCGCTCATCGCCGTCAGGTCGGTCAGCCCCGGCATCGGAACCAGGTTATCCAGTTTTTCTTTTTCTACGGGACGTGTCGCCATCGGCGTGTCCTCCTCTGCATGCGTCTCCGGAAACTTCTCCGGGTGCTTCACCGCGCTCCGCTCTTTTTTGCCTTGGGGAGCCTCTCGCGATGGCCCGTGGCCGCAGGGGCCGGGGCGTCGCCAGATGACGCGCAGGAGGACAGGATTTCGTCGAGCGCCTTCACTACCACTTCCACTTGCTTCTTCGTCACCACATACGGAGGCAGGAAACGCAACACCGTCTCATGCGTCCGGTTGATGATAATTTTCTTCTCCAGCATGGCCTTCTGCACGGCCTTGGCCAGCTCGGCGGACTCCAACTCCAAGCCCACCATCAGCCCCACGCCGCGCACATCCACCACCGCGCCGTGCAGCGCATCCAGATCGCGCAGCAAGTCCAGGAAGTAATCTCCCACTTCCTTCACGTGCGCCAGCATCTTGTCGCGCTCCAGCACGTTCAACACTTCCAGGGCCACGGCGCAGGCCAGAGGACCGCCGCCAAACGTGGTGCCATGCATTCCGGGATGTATCGCCGCGGCCACTTCGTCCGTCACCAGAATCGCGCCCAGCGGCAGCCCCGCGGCCAGGGGCTTCGCCAGGGTCAGCACGTCGGGCTTCACTCCGTAATGCTGATAGGCAAACATCTTGCCCGTGCGTCCCAGCCCGCACTGAATCTCGTCCAGCAGCAGCAGCGCGCCGCTCTTCGTGGTCAACGCGCGGGCGGCCTTCAAAAACTCGCGGCTCACCGGCTGAATGCCGCCTTCGCCCTGCACGGTCTCAATGCAGATGGCGCAAACGTCGTCGGTAAACTTCGCTTTCAAATCCTCCACGTCGTTGAACTTCACAAACTCCACGCCCGGCATCACGGGAGCGAAGGGCTTGCGATACTTCTCCGTGTAGGTCGTCGCCACCGAGCCCATCGTGCGTCCGTGGAAGCTGTTCTCCATGGCCAAAAACTTTGTACGCTTCGTCTGCCCCTTGCCGCTGGCCACCGCGCGAGCGATCTTCAGCGCGCCCTCCCAGGCCTCCGTGCCGCTGTTGCTGAAAAACGCCTTCTTCAGCCCGCTCAGCTTTACCAGCCGCGCCGCCAACGCTGAAGGAAACTCGGTATAGAACAGGTTGCTGACGTGCACCAGTTTCCCGGCCTGCTCGCGGATGACCTTCGTGATGGCCGGATGCGAATATCCCAGGGCCATCACGCCGATGCCGCTCAAAAAGTCCAGGTACTGGCCGCCGTCTTCGTCGTACAGATACGCACCTTTGCCATGCGTCAACAGTACGGGATGCCTATCGTAGGTATGCAGGATGTACTTCTCTTCCGCCTTCTGAATCTGCTTCAAACTCACGACGCCATGACCTCCGTGCCGCACTCGATCTTTGTCTGGTAGAAGGTCGGCAGCACCTCGGCCTCCAGCGCCGGCAGAATCCGAACCCGATGCACGCCGCTCTTCAGCGCATCCTGGCAGGCCTGCAACTTCGGCAGCATTCCGCCCTGGATCACCGCCGACTGCACCATCTGTGGAATGTCGCTCGCGGCCAGCCAGCGGATCACCGTTCCATCCGCGCCCTTCACTCCCGCCACGTCGGTCAAAAAGATCAGCGCGTTGGCGCCGCAACCGGTGGCACAGGCGGAGGCCATCTGGTCGGCGTTCACGTTGTAGTATTCGCCGTCACTGCCCAGCGCAAGACTGCTGATCACAGGCACGCCGTCGTTCGCCCAGATCGCTTCAATCCAGCGCGCGTCCACCGAGCTGATCTCGCCCACGTAACCCAGGTCGCCGCCCTTCGTCTTCTTCTTGCGCGCCAAAAACGCAGCGCCGTCGCCGCCGCACAATCCCACCGCAGCTTGGCCCGTGGCCGTAATGGCCGCCACCAGTTGCTTGTTGACCCGCCCGGCCAGCACCATCAGCGCCACGTCGCGAGTCTCGCGGTCGGTCACTCGCAGCCCGTTCACAAACGTGGATTCCTTCCCCATCAGCGCCAGCGTCTGGGTCAGCGCCTTGCCGCCGCCATGCACCACGGCCACCTTGTGGCCCTCGGCCGCCAGATCGCTCACGGCTTGCGCGCACTTCTTCAGCAGCTTCTTGTCTTCCAGTGCCGCTCCACCAATTTTCACTACTAGTTTCATCACGCCAATCCCTCCTTCTCGCTCCAGCCCAGCATCACGTTCATGTTCTGGAGCGCCTGGCCCGCCGCGCCCTTCATCAGGTTGTCCAGGCAGCTCACCATCGTCAGCCGCCGTCCGTCGCGCGCCAGTTCAAAGCCCACATCGCAAAAATTCGTATGCAGCGAGTAACTCACCTGCGGCAGATGCTTATGTGCATATACCCGCACAAAGCCGCCATCCGGATACGCCGCGCGCAGCATTCGTTCGATCTCCGCGGCCGCCGCCGGACGCGCCAGGCTCACATAGATCGTCGAAAGGATGCCGCGAGGAATCGGCAGCAGGTGCGGCGTAAAAGTAAGTTCGTCATCGTCGAGTCCCGCCTGCTCCAAGATTTCGCCCGTATGGCGATGTCCAAATACCGAGTAGGCCGAAAAGTTGTCGGCCACTTCCACAAAGTGAGTCTTCTGCGTCGGCTTCTTTCCCGCGCCGCTCACTCCGCTCTTGCAATCGCAAATCACGCCGCGCTTGCGGTCCACCAGCCCGGCCTTCACCAGCGGAGCCAGCGGCACGATCACGCTCGTCGCATAGCAACCGGGATTGGCCACCAGCCGCGCTCCGGCGATCTGTTCGCGATTGAGCTCCGGCAATCCATACACGGCCTCGGCGTCCAGCTTCGCGGCCATCGCGGCATCGGCATCGGTGAATCCATACACCGCGCGATTCGCCTCCGCCTTCAGCCGCCACGCTCCGCTCAAATCCACCACGCGGATGCCCGCGGCCAAAGCCTGCGGCACCAGCTCGCGGCTCAGCTCATGCGGAGTCGCCAGAAACAGAACCTTCACCGCGCGCCGCTTCAACAGCTCCCAATCGAAAGGCTCCAGCGGATACTGCGCCTGCGGCCCCAGCTCGGGATAAAACTCCTGCAACTGCTTTCCGGCCGCCTCGCCGGCGCGCGCCAAAAACAACGGCGTCGCAACCCGTGGATGCTTCAGCAGCAGCCGCGCCAGCTCGAAGCCCGCGTAGCCGGTCGCGCCCAGCAGCGCCGTCTGCAACTTGGCCGCCTGTAGATTCGCGGCGCTCACTGCATCATTCCTTTGATCCGCAACGCCACCCGGTGCGCGTTCTTCCGGCTCTGCGAGATCACCAGGATCGTGTCGTCTCCGCCCACGGTGCCCACAACCTCGGGCCAGCCTTCGCCGTCCATGGCCGCCGCCACCGGTTGCGCCGAGCCGGTCGCCGTCTTCACCACCAGCAGGTTCTGCGCCTCGCGAACCTCCAGCACGAACTCGCGCACCAGCCGTCCCGTGCTGTGATGTCCAGGCTCGGCCGACTGCTCGCCCCGCGGCAGCGTGTAACCGTCGCCGGTCTTCACCAGCGCCAGCTCGTTGATGTCGCGCGACAGGGTCGCCTGCGTCACATCAAAGCCCTGCCGCAGCAGCAGCTTGCGCAACTGCTCCTGGTTGGCGATGCTCTCCTGCTGCACCAGCTCCAGGATGACGTTCTGTCTTGATACCTTGGACATGCCGCTCACGCTGTATATTATTATTCACGCAACCGTATAAGTATGCATCCTTGGAACCCGGTGCGTCAACCCCATTTTCCACAGTCCTCCCCGCGCCATTCATTGTGATTTCGCTCACATTCGAAGGCCGAATATCTGACAACTCCCGGAGTGCATAATCCCTCCGAGCCGCGCATGTTCATGCATTTACGGCTTCTCCTCGCCCCCAGGACGCCACCCTGCCCCGGTGAAATGAGGCCAGCTAAAACAAAACGCCAAAATGACCCGCCAAAACGAAACGCCGAAACGACCCACCTAAACGAAAAGAGGCGGCCCGCAGGCCGCCCCTATGTTCCACAACTTCTGCTGTGCTACTTCGCCACGGCCGCTCTCTTCGATGCCTTCAGCACCAGCCCGATCATGTACGCCACCGTCGCCAGGCCGCCCACAAACAGCACCACGAACAGCACGATGACGCCCCACTGCGCCGCAACCTGCAGCCCACCCAGGTCGGCATAGGGCTTCAGGTAGGCCATGCGCAGCAGATAGCGCAGGCACACCATCAGCAGCAGCGTCAGCAGGCTTACGCCAAAGCCGGCCGAGACCAGTTTCGTCGGCTTCTCCACCAAACTGCCCAGCAGAATCAGCAGCAGCGCCGCAATCACCGAGACCAGCGCCAGCCCAAACACTCCGCCGGCCAGCGGATCGCGCAGCAACGTCATGGCAATCTCCCGCGGAGTGGCCAGCAGCAGCCACATTCCCAGCAGGAACTGCAATCCCGTGCAGGCGGCAAACACCAGCGCCGCGCGTTGCACCAGCCAGCGTCCGTAACCCGCGTCTTGCTTCATGCGGCTCATGCCAATCTGCGCCAAAATGGCGGAGAACAGCACCAGCGATCCGTTCACAATGTGCAGGTAGCGCGGCACCAGCGTCGGCTCGCCCAGGTTCAGGTTCCACCCGTTCGCGCGCGCACGGTAAATCTCCAGCCAGCGCTCCGGCCGCAGCATCAGCGTCATGTTGTTGACGAAGATAAAGGCAATCGTCAGCAGCACGCACACCGAAATCGCCAGCACGCATCCGGCCTTGCCCTTGCCTTCCGCAACCTTGTAACTGAAGTAGTAGTAGCCGTAGTAGGCCACCATCACCAGGGGAATCACCATCAGCCAGGTCGAAGCCATCAGGATCGAGCTGGTGTACAGGAAGTTGCCGTACAGCACCTGCACAAACAGCAGAGCGGCCACGCCCAGCGTCACCGTAAAGGCCAAAAACGTCGGCAGCATCGCCGCCAAGTCCACGGCCAGCCGCCGCGAGTATTCATGCTCGGCGTGGCGTCCGCGCAGGTAGTTCCACAAGGCCCACAGCCCGCCGCCCAGCGCGGAATTCATCATCGCCACGTGCAGGGTAAACACCACCAGCAGCAGTACCGTGAACAGCCACACCGGGCCGGGCAGCGGCAGCGGATCCACATGAGGAATCATCGTCTGCATTACCGCACCTCCTGGGCCGTATTGGCCTTGGCTACCGCTGTCGCGCCTTCGCCCGGTCCAGCAGGCGTTCGCATCCGCGAGTGGTTCGTCCCCGTCGGCATCTGCATGGGCCCCGGCTTCACCGCCAGCGGCAGGTTCGCCTCGTGCGCAATGTAGAAGCTCAGGGCATCCGCCTGCTCCGCCGGAGCGTTGAACTCCGGCATGTTGCTGCTCATCGCCCCGAGGGCCGGAAAGACCTCCGCCACCTGCGAGGCCGTTGCCTTCTCAAAGGTTCCACGCAGCGGACGGAAACTACCGTTCACCGTGTGGCAGTGGCCGCAGCGCGAATCAAACACCTTCTTGCCCATCTCCAACTTGTTCGCATCGGTGATCGTCAAATGCCACTCCGGATTCAGCCCCGCCAGGTATTTTCCCAGGGCCTTGCGGTCCTGCTCGTCGCCCGCAAACGGAGGCATGGTGCCCCGCAGCATGTGAATGTGTTGCAGAATGTCGGCCGCAAAGGCCGCATCCCAGCCGTCCACCCGGCGAGCCATGCTGCGATAGCCCTCCGCGCCATGACACGCGCCGCATTGCAGCACAAACAGGTCGCGCCCGTACTCGGGGCTGGCGGCGTCCGTGTGCGGCAAAAACTTTGCCGACTTCAGCACGCCATTCGCCGTGATCGCCGCAACCTCGCTGGCCCGCACGTCGTTGGCATACACCAGGGTGTTCACCGCCCAGGGCTTGCGAAGATACTCACGCAGATATTCGCCCGCGCCCACCATTCCAATGCCGCACAAAATCAGAGCCACCACCATGGGAGCCTTCACCGTCTGCGGCTTCCATGCGCCCAGCAGCGCCAGCAGCAAGGCCACAAGACTAAAGCCCACTCCGCCGCGCAGCGCATGGGTCACGCTGGTCACGCCCATCCCCAATGAAAGATGCGCAAACAGCGGCAGCTTGGCCGACCACCACCACAGCGCCACCGGCATCACCACCGCTCCGGCCACCATCCACTTGGCGCCCAGCCGCGCCACTTCATTGCGTGCGCCGTCTTTCGGCAGCGTGACAAAGGCGAACAGCCCGGCCAGCACCACGGCGGCCGCCGAGCGAGCCAGCAGCGAAGGCCAGTACGTGGGATTGAAGAAGCCGGCCACCAGGCTGTGACCCTCCAGCCAACCACCGGGAGTCAGCATGAAGGTCAATATTCCGTTGATGACGAACAGGCTCATCCAGGCCGCGACAAAGTAAATCCAGCCGATGATCTGGTGCTCCCGCGCGGAGAGCGTCTCCCATGTCTTGGCGTAGAGGATGGCCGAGGCGATCTCCACGAAGAAGAAGACCCACTCGATGGCCCACAGCCACACAAAGGCGTGAATCAGCGTCGAGGTCGCCTCCGGGCTGACCAGCCCGATGGTGAACCAGATGCCCACGCCGCTCACCGCGCCAAACACCAGGGTCAGCAGGGCAAAGAACTTCGAGTGCCGCTTGCAGTACTCCAGCAGCGCCGCGTCATTCGTACGCCGCGCCCGAGCCTCGGTCGCCACCAGAAAAAACCCGCCGCCCACCGCAAAGTGACTGACGAACACATGCAGCACGGCCACCAGCGCAATCAGCACGCCGCCCGGAAATCCAAGTTGCCAATATGGATAATTCAAAAGAACCTCACTCCGCCAGACTGCTTCAAGAAATAACTCATCTACCTGACACAACCACTCATTTTCCTACCGTCGCCCGGCCGGCGCAACAAACTTCCACCGCAGGCCCGCGCAGGCAAACGCAAAAAGGCCGCCATGCTTCCCGCATGGAGGCCTCTGGCGGCATCGCCCTCAAATAGTGAGCTTATTTCTGGAAGTACGCGGCGTTCTTTTCCGCAAATTCGGCCTTGTCGGCGGGCAGCTCTTCGGCCGGATAAATCGAGTTCGTCGGGCACTCTGCCACGCAGGCGCCGCAGTCCATGCACTCTTCAGGATTGATGTACAGCTGAGTCACCGTCGCCCACGCTGCCTCTTCCTTGCCCGGGCGAATGGCTTCCGACGGACAGGAATCCAAACACAGGTTGTCCTTCTTGCAGGTATCCACGATGACGTGTGCCATGAACGAATCTCCTTGGAGTGCGTTGTTCGCCTCCGCGCCGCTCTCTGCCGCCGGAGGAATTCCCGGGCGCATCACCCGGGCATGTGACATAGATGATAAGGGCATCCGCCCACGGCGGTTCTGTGATGTGAATCACTTTTCTGTGCATTTCTCCATTGGAAAAACGCTTAGCTCCCTACACCGGCCATCCGCCGCACCTCTTCCGCCGTCAATCCGTGCCCTCGCAACTGCCGCAAACTCAGCGCATCGTGACGCTTGGCCAGCCGCACGCCGTGCTCGTCCCGCAGCAATTCGCAGTGGAAGTACCCCACCGGCGGCAGCCCCAGCGCGCGTTGCAAAAGAATCTGCCGGGCCGTCGAGCGCAACAGGTCCTCGCCGCGCACCACCTCGCTGATCTGCATCGCGGCGTCATCCACCACCACCGCCAGCTGATAGGCCGGAACGTCGTCGCGCCGCCACACCACGAAGTCGCCAAAGTCGCGTCCGGCCACAAAGCCCACGCGTCCCAGCCTCGCATCGTCGAACTCAATCAGCTCGCCATCCGGCACCCGGAAGCGCCAGTTGGCTGCGTTGGATGAAACCCCAGCGCCAGCCCCGCCCGGCTCCACTGCTTCTTCGATCTCTTTTCGGCTGTACTTCTCTCTACAGGTTCCCGGATACACCGGCTCGTCCTGGTCGTCATGCGGAGCCACCGCCGCCTCCGCCAGCTCCCGCCTGGAGCAGGTGCAGGGATAAATCCATCCTCCTGCGCGCAGCCTCCGCCACGCCGCGCGATACCACTCCCGCCGCTCGCTCTGCGCATAGGGTCCATACCCGCCGCCCACATCCGGACCCTCCTGCCACCGGATGCCCAGCCAGCGCAGGTCTTCCACCATCGCACGCGCAAACTCCTCGCGGCAGCGATGCTCGTCCAAATCCTCATTGCGGAAGACCAGCACGCCACCGGCCGCCCGCTCACAGGCCTGCAGGAACGTCCGCGCATGGCCCAGGTGCAAATACCCGGTGGGCGATGGCGCAATCCTCCCGCGATACGTTTTGTCTCCAGCTCCCGGCATGAGCCTCATTCTATCGCCGCCGCTCCCCGGCCGCGCTCGCGGAAGCCCACCGCCAGCGACTTCCACCGCAAAAACAAAAGCCGTGCACCCTTTTTCAGGATGCACGGCCCACACTCCCACAACACTCGGCGTCGCCTACCCAGCGCTCTCCACCAGCCGCCGCGCCTCTTTCACCGCCCCAAGAATCTCGTCGAAGCCGCGGATCGCGAAGAGCCTCTTGTGCACCTCGTCCACCTTGACGCTTGTCGCCAGCACCCGCTCCACCGTGAAGTCCTCCACCGCGCAGCCGCCGTTCAAAACGTTCTCGCACTCCGCCTGCGAGCTGGCCACCCCAGAGCCGTACACCTTCACCGCGCCCGCCTCGCGAATCAATCCGAACTCAAAGGTGTACCAGTACAGCCGCCCCATGCGCTCCAGCTTTTCCTCGCCTTCCATGGCGCTGCAAACGCGGCCGTACTCCTCCACGGCATCGGCAAAGCCCGGCTCGGCAAACATTGGCAGGTGTCCCAGCGCGTCGTGCAGCATATCCGGCTCGGGAGTGTAATCGGCGCTGGCGCGGCTGCGCAGCCAGGTCGTCGCCGGAAACAGCCTGGCCTCGAGCATCCCGAAGAACGCGCGCGACGGCATAAAGCCCGATACCGGCTGCACCCTCCAGCCCGTGCGCGCCTCCACCCGCCGGCTCACCTCGCTCAGCCGCGGAATCCGCTCGCCTGCCATGCCCAGTTGCCGCCAGCCCTCCAGATATTCGCGGCAGGCGCAGCCTTCCAGTTGAGCCATGCGCCGCCCGGCCAGCTCGCTCCACAGCCGGTGCTCGTCCTCGCTGTACGCCGCATAGTCCTGCGTAATCCAAAAGCTCTTCGACTCTTCCAGCCCCAATGTCTGCGATTTCTGCATACCCGGCACCTCGCCCCGCGCCGCCCGGCATCATACAACACTTACCGGGCTCCGGGCTCCCGCTCCGCCGGTCTGCCCATTGGATGATCTTCCCGCCGCCTCCGGCCCAACCCTCCGCGTGCGCTGGGACCGCAAACTTGTTACCCTGAGTTTTGGAGGGTGCCATCATGTCCAACTTCCCCGAGCAGCCCGAAATCCACGTCCAAAGCTCTGCCGACTACCGCGAAGGCTACGCCAACAGCGTGCAGATCCGCATGAACGTATGGGACTTCTTCCTCGCCTTTGGCCGCGTGCAGCCCACCAACGGCCCCGGCATCGAGCTCACCAACTTCCAGGGAATCTTCCTCAGCCCGCAGCAGGCCAAGGCTCTTTCGATGATGCTCCAGCAGAATGTGGAGAACTACGAGCAGACCTTCGGAGAGATCAAGCTCGATCCGCAGATCACCCCCAGCGGCCCCATCCACTAGACGCTTCTGTCATGATGCCGCCGCCCCACGCCCTTCACCATTGCACCCGCGCCTGATACGCGAGGATACGCACTGCGCATGAACGCCTGACGAATGAACTCCCCGCGCCCCAACCCGGACGGTCAGCAGACGGCATCGCCCTCGCCGCGTTCTGGTTTCGCGGCCTTTGCCGCCATCTTCTGTGGCCTGTGGATCACCCACCTGCCCTGGCTGCGCCTGCCATTTTTCTGGGACGAAGCCGGATACTTCATCCCCGCCGCCCGCGACATCCTCCTCACCGGCGACCCCGTTCCCACCACCACGCTCAGCAACGCCCACCCGCCGCTCGTCATGTTCTACCTGGCGGGCTTGTGGAAGCTCACCGGCACCGCGCCCAACGCGCTGAATCCGCTGCTGACGCGCTCGGCGATGCTCATCGTCGCCGCCCTCGGCCTCACCGCCCTGTGGCTCATCGCCCGCCGCGTATCCATTCGCCCCACCGACCGCGCCACCGCCTTTTGCACCGTGCTGCTCACCGCGCTCTCGCCCACCGTCTTTGCCCAGTCGCAGATGACGCAGCTCGATATCGCCGCCTTCTGCCTTTTGCTCTGGACGCTCTACGCGCATGTCGTAGGAGTGGGTTGGGGCCACCGCTGGCAGGCCGTCCTCTTCGCCGCCATGGCCGCCATGGCCAAGGAGACGACCGTCGTCTTCACCCTCACCCTCTTCGGCTTCGATCTGCTCTCCGTGCTCGCCCAGCGTTACCGCCCGCAGCTCGCCTCGCGCCTTAAACTTCCGCGCCGCACCGTTGCCCAGGCCGCGGCTTACCTGCTGGCCTTGCTGCCCATCATCGGCTGGTACGCCTACCATCACCACCGCACAGGTCACGTCTTCGGTAACCCCGACTACCTGCGCTACAACGTGGGAGCCACCATCACCCCTCTGCGCATCTTCCTCTCGGCCGTCATGCGGCTGTGGCACGCCGTGGGCTACATGAACCTCTTCGTGCTGACGTTTTCCGCCGCAGCCGTCTGGTGGAGCACCCGCCGTGAGCGCGCCAACGCCGCCCCCGCCGAGTCCCAATCCAACTTCACTCCCGCCATCCGCCTGCTCTTCGTGCTCCTCATCCTGGCGCAGGCCGCCGAGTTCAGCGTCGTCGGCGGAGCCCTCCTCGCCCGCTACATGATTCCAGCCATCCCGCTGGTTGTGCTCATCAGCGTGGATGTCATCCGCCGCCGCGCTCCCGCCTGGCCCGTTTGGATCGCCGGATGCGCCCTGGCCTTCATCGCCGCGCTCTTTCTCAACCCGCCGTGGTTCATCTCTCCAGAGGACAACCTGACCTGGACCGACTACGTGCGCATGCACCAGCAGGCCGCGCAACTGGTGGAGCAGCGCTATCCGCAGGCGCACATCCTGACCGCCTGGACCGCCAGTGACGAACTGACCCGGCCATTCCTCGGCTACGTCCAACGGCCGCTCACGGTCATCAGCCTGGAGAACTTCTCCGCCGAGGAAATCCTCCGCGCCGCCCAGCAGCCGGAGAGCTTCGATGTGGTCCTCGCCTTCAGCACCAAGTACCAGCCGCCGCGCGGATTCTTCCAGCGCATTCCGGGCTACACCCGCATCCAAACGCGCTACTTCGACTTTCATCAGGACCTGCCGCCCGCCACCATCGCGCGCCTTCTGCACGGCCGCATCGTCTGGCAGCAAAACTCGCCGGGAGAGTGGATCGCCGTCATCGAGATCGACAAAATCCGCGATGCCCGCCTGCGCATGCCAATCTGTCATCCCTGAGCCGAAAATCCATTCAGACCATCGCCCCTACAGACCGTCATCCTGAGCGTGACCACTCCAGACCGTCATCCTGACTTCCACCCATCCAGGCTGTCATCCTGGCTGTGACCCCTACAG
>CAVRDQ010000124.1:0-10454 GCA_963719655.1 uncultured Acidobacteriota bacterium
CTCGCCTGCTCCAGGCGGAAGATGTAGTTGTTTTCTCCCTGACGCTCCCAGGCCTTTTCGCTTGCCAGCGGCGTGCTCGAATCCACCTGGTCGGAGACAGCATCCTTCGGGTCCACCTGAATTGCCGTGAAGGCGTTGTTGAACTCCTGTCCGGTATCCAACTGGCTGGTCGCATAGCCCCAGAGGCGGTCTGGCCGCGGAGCGCAACCGGGCTCTTGTCGGGCGACACATCGGACTCCTCGCTGTAGATGTAGGCGGGGAGCCAGGAGCCATTGCGACGTTGGCTCGCCAGGAGTCGAAGTGAATGTATGCCGCGCCGTCCACCGGGCGAATGTAGGTGCCGTTGAAACGCACGATGTTGAGGCCCTGATCTTCGACCCAGATGCGCCCCATGAACTGGCCATGCCCTTTTGCGGTTGGACTCACATCGAAGACCAGACATCTCACCGTGCCCAGAAACTCTCTCTGGCGGTAGGTGAACTTGTAGTGCGCGCGATCGAAGTGCTGCATGTCGATCACACTCATCTGGGTGAAGCCGAGCGGCACCAAGCCCTTGCGGCGTTCAAATGTCGCTTCCTTGATCTCGCGAAGGAGCTGATGGGTGACCGGCGGGCGCTCCTGGGCGATGAACGGATCGTCCTCAAGACGGCTCTTGAACGAGGCGCGGCCGAGGAAGTAGTGGTCCTCCACGGGCACCCGTCCCAGTTCCCTGTCCTTCATAAAGCCCTGCACGTAGGTTTCGACGATGGGGGAGTAGTTGGCGAAGAGCTTGACGTTCTCAGCCTCGCGAGTAGTGATCTGGTCGATGGTCCGGTCGAAGGCATCGACGGACGGATGGACGGCCGGATGGGTTGTGGTGTCGGAGGCTACAGCGAATGTCCCCAGCGACAGCATCAGGATAGTCAGTACAGAGCGCCATTTCTTCAAATCAATCTCCTTTAAGACAGTGCAAAGACGACGTGGATGGTGGCGGGATAGTCGACGAGCTGGCCATCGCGCCGGGCGGGGGTAAAGCGGATCTGGCGCGTGGCGGCTACAGCCGCCTCGTCCAGTCCATGTCCAAGACCTTTCACGACTCCGACGATCCGAATCTGGCCGGCGGCGGTGAAGACAACCTGCAGAACAACGTCGCCCTCGACACGGAGCCGCCTTGCCTCCTCGGTGTAAACCGGAGCAGGTTTGCTCTCGATCGCAACCGGCGTGACTCGGGCAGCTTTTGCGGCCATCGGTGAGGCCGTCGCCAGCGCGGGCTCGGTGAAGTCAACACTCTTCATGACCTTATTGGTCGGGCCAGAAACGCTGCTCTGCGCGCTGGAAAACTCCCCTGTTGCCACTCCCCGTCCTGGCTGGTGGTCGCCGGTAGCTGGAGTCCCAAAGCTTCCCACTACCAGGAGTGCCGGAGTTCGGCTTGCAGTGCTGGCCTGCAGTTGCGCCGGCACGCCGCCGGGATCGCCAAAGGAGCCGGTGTGGACAGGCTTCGCGGCTGGGATCGCAGGCACTGTGGCCAGCAAACTAGGCTGGAGCACCGGCTTAAGAACCGGCGGCGTGGGGACATCCGCCGTCACCTCAACGCGCGAGGTGCGCGGAGCTGGAATACTCGTCGGAGCCGCGATATCCAACGAGGGGGAGGCGACGGATGCCGGCGAGACAGATATCCGGGCGAGCGGACGAGCTGAAAGTGTGGGCGCGACCAGTGAAATCGCGTTGTACTTCTTCTGAATGAGAACCGGCGCCGCCGAACTCAGGCTGATGATCAGCACCAGCGCTACCACGGTCGCCTGAATGCCGAAGCTGGCGAGGAAGACACCGGGGCGTTTTCGATCCGTCAACTCGAAGTCGGCAAAGAGCTCGCCCGTCACGCGCGAGCGCGCTCAGGGATCACTACGACTTTGTGTACAGTGCTCATGGATCTCCTACCGCACCGTCAGCAGGACGGTCTGGCTGTGGCTTAACTGTCCTGAGGTGCCGGTAACGGTGATGGAATAGCTCCCCTTGGGCGTGCCGTCATGCTGCACATAGCGAGTCGGGGTGCCGCAGCCTGTCAGCAGCAGGGCGAGCGCCGCCGATGCGGGCAGCGAGTCTCCGCCTGCGGCGCCGGAGGGAGAGAAGACTCAGCAGAAAGGCCCCGGCGATCGCTGCGTGCTGGACCGTGGTGGGGAAGGTCGTCACATTCAGCGAGACATTTCCCGCAGATGTCGATGGGAGGGTCACACCAGCCGGTGCGGGCACGCTGAGCGATCCTGGCAGCGACTCGCAGTCCACCTCCGAGGAGGCGTCGCGCAGGTGAACGAGATCACGCCATGAAAGCCATTGATCGAGGTGACCGAGACCGGTGCCGCAGCCGACTGCCCCTGGGCAACCGACAACGGCGAGGCCGAGAGGCTGAAATCCTCCGGGCCCAACACGGTCTGGTTGATCACCCCGGAGCCCACTACCCAGGAGATTGGAATCGCCACTGTAGGCGGCATGAATCGTGTAGCTGCCCGTTGGCAGAGATGGAACCCAACTCGCCGTCCCGTGAGGTTCACTCCCACGGTGCCAGTGGCGACCACGGTGCTTCCACTCTCCACCGTGAAGGTGACGTTGCCGGTCGCCTGGCCAGTCGCGGGGTAAGCAACGGCTGCCGTCAACGTAGGAGGACTTTCCAGCCCCACAACCGACGATGATGTACTGATCGTCAACGAGGTCGGGGCCTGGCTGACGGATTGTTGATAAGACGCGTCGCTTGCCTGGCCATGCGCGTGCGAGAGGGCAAGCAGAAGCGTGAGTAGTGCGAAGGCCGGAAGTCTCGAGTTCATCGCGTCTCCAAAACAATTAGAGAACCGCGGCCGGCGATGAACCGGCCGCGGGCTGGAGGTTACTTGTTGGAGCTCTTTGATCCACTGATTGAGCCCGTACCACGGACGATCTGGTAATGGATGTCGCCGTTGTACGTAATCGTCAGCGTGTTGGTGCCAGCCGGCAGAGTGCTCGTGGTCAACGTGAAGTTCGCCGTTGCGCCGCTGCCCGCCGTCAGGGTCGCGTTCTGGCTGGTCCAGCCGGTGAGCGAATCACTGAAGGTCACCGTACCCGTCGGCTGAGTCCCGTTGACGCCGGTCACGGTACCGGTGAAGGTCACGGCCGAGCCATAGGTGGACGGATTTGCGCTGGAATTGATGGTGAAGGTCACGCCGGACTTGTTGACCACCAGGGAGACCGTGTTCGAGGTGTTTGCCCCGTAGTTCGTGTCGCCCGGATAGCTGTAGGTCAGCGAGTGCGTACCAACTGCCAGGGTCGCGATTGTCATCGAGCAGGTACCGGCGCTCAGGGTGCAGGTACCGATCGAGGTCGCGCCATCCAGGAACGTCACCGTGCCGGTCGGAGCCGGAGAGGACGGCGTCAAGGTGGCGGTCAGCGTCACCGTTGCACCAAAGGTCGCCGGATTCGGAGTGGCGGCAAGCACAGCTGCGGCCGTGCCGCTGCCGATGGTCAGTGTGCCGTTCACGTAGGTGAAGGAGTAGTCGGTATCCACCGCTCCACTGGGTGTGATCGGATAGCTGCCCACAGGAGAGGAGATGGTGGCCGTCGTCGTATTCGTCGGCTGCGTCGTGAGCGATGCTGAAGTGTCGCCATTCACGAAGCCGGAATAGCTGTCTGTGAATGTCGGGTTCGCCACACCGACCGCGCGGGCGGCGTTATTGGCTGTAACCGTCAACGGCGCGGCGTGATCGTCATCGAGCCATTCACAAATGAGTAGGTGTAATTGGCGAGCGTGTTGAGCGTACCCACGGCTGCGGTGATCGTGCAGGGCGAGGCCGACACATGCGAAGCCGCGGTGCAGGTCGTCGTCAGGCTGGGCGCACCGGTGATCAGCGAGGAAGTATCGCCGTTCTGCCATCCGCTGGACGCATACGTGAACGTCGGGAGAGCCGCACCGTAGACCTTCGTAGCGGCGTTCGCAGTGATCGTCAGTGTCGCCTTGTTGACCACCTGCGACAGGACCGAAGAGGTCGATCCAGTGTAGTTGCTATCACCCGAGTAGACTGCCGTAATCGAATGCGTGGCTGCTGCCAGGGTGGCGGTCGCATACGTTGCGACGCCACTGGACAGCGTCACGGCGGAGCCGAGGTTCGTGGCGCCATCCATGAACTGAATCGTGCCGGTCGGAGTGACGCCGGCGCCGACGCCGGTCAATGTTGCCGTGAGGGTGACGCTGCTCCCGTAAACGCTCGGATTTGCCGATGAGGTGAGAACGAAGTTCGTGCCGTTGACCAGCGCAGCCTTGTTGACTGTCTGGTTGAAGGTGGTTGACGACTGGCCGAATGCCATAGTCGCCATCAAAAGCACGATCAAGCTTGCGATCGCGCCTACCAATCTGGAATTCTTCATCAATACCTTCCTGGGTAGGGGCCACCGCGCAGCTCACTCCAGTAGCGGGTGACCCAAAATGCTAGGCAGAGCCTAGAAGTAATTGGTGTCGCCGCTATAGTTGAGTTGCAATGTATCCGCCCCGGCGGGCAGGGCCGATGTCGTGTAAGTTGCCGTGCCGCTCGCGCTCAGAGTGGTCGTGCCGAGCAGTGTTGTACCTCCTTCGGTGAACGTGACGGTGCCAGTCGGGGTCACACCGCTTCCGCTGCCAGCCACCTTCAGCGTGAATGTGACGCTTTGTCCATAGGTTGAGGGGTTGATGGTTGAGGTGATTGAGAGAGTGGAAGTCGCTTTGGTGATGGTGAGCGTGCCATTGACGAAGACGAATGAGTAGTTGGCCGCGCTCAGTGTTCCGGCCGCAGCGGTGATGGTGTAGCTGCCTGTCGGCGAGGACGCGGTGGCGGTCGTCGTCAGACTCGGAGAACCGCTCAGGACCGCACTGGTATCTCCGTTCATAAAGCCTGAATAGCTGGCGGTGAACGCCGGGTTCGCCGTTCCATAGACCTTTGAGGCGTTATTGGCCGTCACCGTCAGAACGGCCTGGTTGACCGTCACGGTAGTCGGCGCTGCTGGTGCTGGCGTTGTAGCTGGTGGTGCCGGAGTACTGCGCCGTCAAGGTGTGTGTGCCTGCATGAGGACGCTGGTCGTCAGGGCTCGCGACGTTCGATGAGACCGAGGCGTGCCAATCGATGCGCCGTCGCTATAGAAGGTCACTGTCCCACCAAGGGATGGATCGCCGATACCGTGGTGGGCGATGGTCGCCGTCAACGTCAGCGTCTCGCCATAGGTCACAGGATTCGGAGAGGCCGCCAGAGTCGTTGTGGTCGGGAACGGTCCCTGGTTGAGCAGAACGGTCATCGTGCTGCTGCTGTAGTTGGCTACGACAAGATCGGGAAATCCGTCGCCGTTCCAGTCCCCGTCCCGATCGCCATGGCAGACAGCCGGTGGTCGGCGTCTGCGAGAACGCGGTGAAGGTTCCATTGCCGTTGCCCAGCAGGATCGACACCGTACTGCTGGTTTCATTGACTACGGCGAGATCGAGATTCCCGTCACCGTTGAAGTCTGCGGCCGCGATTCCGCGGGGGCTTTGCCCGTGGCTGGCGAGCTGCCGCCGTGAAGGTTCCATTGCCATTGCCGAGCAGGACGGTTACGTTGTTGCTCCCGAAGTTGGCGATCGCAAGGTCGGGTTTGCCGTCGTTATTGAAGTCGCCCGTGACGATGCCCCACGGCGAGCTGCCAGTCGCATATTGAACCCCGGACGCGAAAGTGCCATTGCCGTTGCCGAGCAAGACGGTCACATTTGCGCTGCCAAGTCGGATACGGCGAGGTCGAGGTTGCCGTCGCCGGTGAAGTCGCCAACCGCGATTCCGTACGGCTGGTAAGCCCCCAAAGTGAGGACCGGTCCGGCAGTGAAGGTTCCATCGCCATTGCCCAGATAAATCTTCACTAGATCGGAGGGGGAGCCGACGGTGACACCCACGGCGAGATCGAGCTTGCCGTCGTTATTGAAATCTCCAACAGCCAGGGCCGTCGGATCGTCATTCGTGCCCAGCGCGATCGAGGCCGACTGTGTGAAGGTGCCGTTTCCGTTGCCCAGCAGGATGGTGACGGTGTCATTGTTGTAGTCATTGACCGCCAGATCGAGCTTGCCATCCCCGTTGAAGTCGCCGGCCACGAGGTTTGAACAGGACGGCGCCGAAATCGGAGCCGCCGCGGTGAAGGTTCCGTTGCCATTGCCCAAGAAGACGTAGACGTATCCATAGGTGTCGCAGGTGGCGAAGCCAAGGTTACCGCTGCCGTCGAAAGTCGCCGACCGCCGCCCCTTCCGGCCACGAGACAGCGGGCGACGCTGCCGCGCTGAATCCATTCCATGTCTGCCCGGCCATGTACGGCGCACAGCAAACCGACAAGAAACCCACGATCAGCGCGGTCATGAGCCATGACGCCAGTGCCGGCCACGGCCAGGTACGCAAGCGGCCGTGACCGGTGGTGTTCCGTATCGCCAAAAGACTTGAATGCAGAAAGCTTCTCGCCATGTTCTCCTAGCCTGTCCTCTTTTCCGGTTCGTTAATCATAGCGATGCTAGTACCGCTAGCACTATTATGTCCAGAGAAATTTTCGGCGAAGTAAAAAAAGCCACCCCGGGAGGGGTGGCCGATTTCCGGAAGCCGCCTTCGGGGGCCTAATCGCCTGTCAGGACCACCAACGAACTGTTGCCTTCGCTGGTACCCACGGCAAGATCCGACTTGCCGTTCCCGGTGAAGTCGCCGGCCGCAAGCGTTGTCGGGTTCTGTCCTGTGGGGAGCGAGGGCGCCGCGGTAAACGTCCCGTTGCCGTTGCCCAGGAGAATGGTCACCGTGTTGTTGCCGAAGTCGATGGCGGCGATGTCCGGCTTGCCGTCACCGTTGAAGTCCCCGACCGTGAGGGCTGAGTTGTTCGGGGCCGTGGGTGCCGGAGCGGCTGTAAACGTCCCATCGCCGTTGCTGAGCAGGACGGTCACCGTATTGATGCTGGTCATCGCGAGATCCTGCTTCCCGTCACCGTCGAAGTCCGCAACCGCGATACCTTCGGGCCAATACACTGCGGGCGACTCGGCGGCAGTAAAGGTCCCATCGCCGTTGCCGAGCAAGATGGTCACATTCTGGCTGCTATAGTTGGCCACGGCGAGATCGAGCTTGCCGTCCCCGTTCCAGTCCCCTGCCACGATGCCCATCGGGGTCTTCCCGGTTGCGGGAGAGGCAGAGGCAGCGGTAAACGTCCCGTCGCCGTTGCCAAGCAGGATGGTTACGCTTTGGCTGCGCTGACAGGTAACAGCAAGGTCGAGTTTGCCGTCACCATTGAAGTCACCCGCGACGATGCCCCACGGGGAGCTGCCGGTCGCAACCGTTGCGCCCGCTCGGAAGGTTCCGTCTCCGTTGCCAAGCAAAATCGTTACCGAATTGCTGTCTTCATCGGCCACGGCGAGGTCGAGCTTGCCGTCGCCGTTGAAATCCCCGGCCACAATGCCGACCGGGGTCTTTCCGGTGGCCGGTGAAGAGGTGGCGGTGGTGAAGGTCCCATCGCCCTTGCCGAGCAGGATGGTGACATTGTTGTCGTACATGCTGGTGACGGCAACATCGAGCTTGCCGTCGCCGTTGAAGTCACCGACCGCGATGCCGTAGGGCTCCGGGCCGGTGGCATAGCTGTTCGAGGAGGCGGAGGATGCCTGCTTCCCGGAAGATGTGGATCCGCAACCGGCGAGAATAGCCATCAGGCCGACGATTGCGCAAAAGGCGAGGCCCCGGAGCACGTTCGGTCTGGGGACGCTGGAAATGAGTGTCATGATGCAGTTTTCCTCGGGTTGGTCAGTCGCCTGGACTGAGCTGGACGTGCGCACAGCTACTGTGCCTGCGCACGATTGGTGGATGGATTGGGCTGTGAGACAAACGGCCCACGGGGGAATTGGTAAGGTGCCGCCGAGAGCCACGCTCACGATCCGCTTTCCGCGAAGGCGGCCTCTTCGGTGGAGACCGGCAGGGGCGGAATGGCGTTCTGCGAGAGCTCCCAGCGCCAGGTCAGATACTTGCTCCTCCCGGCCTGCTCATCGAGGTGCCGGTAGTAGGCCTCGTCGGCGTCTGGGCGAACGATGTAGAGTGCGGCTGGCTTCGGCGCAGCATCCCGCAGAATGAAGGCAGGCTGGGGATAGTTGGCCGGAGTGTTGTAGCGAAGTATCTTGTCGAAGCGCCGGCGCCCTGCGGTGAGGGCGTCGATGATCCGCTTCTCGTACATGTCCTCGAAGGGCAGCCAGTTCTCGTCGGCCATCATTACGTCCAGCCTCTTGAGCGATGCAATGCCCAGCTCGCTGAAGCTGAAGGTACCGATGGTCATCAGGTGGAAGTTCGGGTGCGCCCGCAGCATCTCTAGCTCGCCATTGAACGCCTTGGAGAACCGCCTGAGGATCGACTCATCCATCAGCAGCGGGAAATCCGGCATGTGCCTGGCGATCAGGTTGTGGCCATACTGGGTGTGCTGCAGCTCCTTGAATTCCGCGAGCAGAAGCATCAGCCTCCGCTTGCCCGACTCCCCGGAGGTGATCTTCGACAACGCGGCCAGCCTTCGCGCGGCGATCTCGTCCTTCGCCTCGACCCGAAAGGGTTCCGGCACGTAGAGAATCTCGGCCAACGGAAAGCCCTTCGTCGCCTTGTCTCTGACCGCGGCGTGGATGCGGTTCCAGACCGTCCACCAGTTGCGCTTTCCGGCAAAGCCCGGAGCCCACTGGTTCAGCTCCGCCTGTTGCCAGAGATAGTGCAGGGTTGCGCGAAGCGAGAGCTTGCGGCCATCGGAGGCCACTTCGGTCTTCTCCGGCTCCCCGGTAGCCGCAGGAGCGCGGCCGCCGCCTTCGGTGAGGCTGAAATCCAGCTTGAGCGTCGTTACGCCGTCCGGCCCCTCCTGGATCGCCGATCCCAGTACCGCCCCGTAACCGGTCATCTCGGGAGGCAGCTCGTAGGAATCGCACTCGGCTGTGTGCTCCTGGGCACTGTTCGGCATCCGCTTGCACAGGTAGCTCTCCCCGTGACGCGAGATGTACATCGGGATGCCCTCATCCCGCTCGTGGCCCGGTTCCGAGCGCCGGCAGAGGCAACGGGGGCGCACCTCTTCGAGGTTGGGGGAGTGGTAGGCCTGGGCGAGCGCCGCAGGAAATGCCGGGTCGCTGGAATCTACCTCAAGGTTGCCAATCTGGTACCGGGCCATGGCGAAGCCTTTCCAGTTTTCTATGTGTCATAGCGTTACTATCATATCTATAGAACACAAAGCAAGCGGATCGGCGCTGGGGGCTCGATTCGTGTCGCAGTCGAGTGTGGCGGCGCAACGGCCACAGAGAAGGATGCGAGTGCAATCCTATTCCGGCGCGCTCAGGTATGATTGGTCACGCGGTCAAGCACATTGGCTCTTGGAGGGTACGCGCATGAAGATTGTCGTGCTGGCTAACAAGTGGTGGGAATGTGAAGCAATGCTCACGGCCATGGTCAATACCAATGCGTTTCCACCCGCATTGTCCGACGGCTCAATCTCGTCCCCTTGGTTCGACTCTCTTTCCTCCCCACGCTCCCAGGCAACTGACGCCAACAACGCGACCAGCCGCGCGGTATTTTCCTATACACAAAAAAACACTGTGCTTTTCACTGTTGAAGTATGGTGCGTATCTGACCTTCTCGAAAGACGAATCCATCCACCAGCAGCAGCAGTGCGAAGGCAGCCCATCTGAAGGAAAAACTGTTCAAGCCAGGCACCGTATTGCCAGGCCACCGTAATTGCCGTGGGTACGGCAGGAACAGCAACAGAATTACCGAATCGCACGGGCGGAGTGGCTGTGGGCGGTCAGGTTTTCCTGTACAATGCCCATTCGCCCAACACACAGGACGCGAACCCCAAGAGCACCTGGTCCGATCCTCTACAGGAAACCTTGATGACGCCTTCGATTGACAAGCTTTTCTTTGAACAGATTGCGGCTTTCGATTCCGCGAGCGCGCTACTCCACTTCTTGCCCTTGAAGCGAAATCCCAGCTCTTCACCAGTAATCACAACAGCACGAGAAGACGTAGCTCTCGGCACCTTAAAAGTGACTGACTACAATGAGTACAAATTCAAGAATCCAGAGACCGTAGTCTTCGTATCTAGCCCACAGACATCACGCTATACCTGATTCCGCTTGAGACAACTCATGGCTTGATTCGATTGGCGTGCGATCCAGCGCCATTTATCTTCGTCACTGGGATTACAGACTCTTTCCTGCACTTCGATGAACAAGTGGGTGTGCTCGGCGCTCGCCGACTCCCAAAACTTCGCCGCCGCGTACAACACTGGAATCACAGTGCGCTACATGTTGGCTGGCTATATGAAGAAAATGCTGAACTTGTAGGCTGAAACCGTCGGCGAGAGAGAGTGCGCCAGGTTAAGAACGTGGTTCTTGGGAAATATCCAACATATAAAGGCAAACGCCAGTTGGGAAGTCTCCGCTGGCTATGCGCTGAGAATCCGCACAGTCGCCTCGGTGCGGGTGGCCTCCC
>CAVRDQ010000125.1:0-9463 GCA_963719655.1 uncultured Acidobacteriota bacterium
TCATGTTGCTGACCATCTCGCTGATCGCCGTGTTGATCCCCCTTCTATTCATGGGCGATGTCGTCGGCCGCCTCTTCCGCGAGTTTGCCGTCACCCTGGCCGTCACCATCATCATCTCCGCCGTCGTCTCGCTGACCCTGACGCCGATGATGGCGCCCGAATCCTGCGCAGCACCGCCGACGAAAAGCCCCGGCGCTTCGCCCAGGGGAGCGAGCACATGTTCGACCGCATGATCGCCTTCTACGGCCGCACCCTGAAGTTCGTGCTGCGCTACCAGCCCATCACCCTGCTGGTCGCGCTCGGCACCCTGGTGCTGACCGTCTTCCTGTACATTGGGTGCCAAAGGGCTTCTTCCCCGTGCAGGATACCGGCGTCATCCAAGGCATCTCGCAGGCACCGGAACCATCGCTTTCGGCCATGGCCGCGAAGCAGCAGGAGATGGCCAAGATCATCCTGGCGGATCCGGCCGTGGACAGCCTGTCCTCCTTCATCGGCGCCGATGGCACCAACACCACGCTCAACAGCGGACGCTTCTCCATCAACCTGAAGCCGCTGGAGCAACGCGACCTCAACGCCAGCGACGTCATCCGCCGCCTGCAGGGCAAGCTCGCGCAGGTGCAGGGCATCCAGCTCTTCATGCAGCCGGTGCAGAACATCACGGTGGATGACCGCGTCAGCCGCACCCAGTACCAGTACACGCTGGAAGATCCCGACACCACCGAGCTGAACCAGTGGACCAACCGCTTCATTGACGAGATCAAGAAGCTGCCGGAGATGGAAGACGTGGCCACCGATCAGCAGACCGGCGGACTCGCCGTCTCCCTGATGATTGACCGCGTCACCGCCTCGCGCCTGGGCATCGCCCCCTCACCATCGACAACACCCTCTACGACGCCTACGGCCAGCGCCAGATCAGCACCATGTACACGCAGCTCAACCAGTACCACGTCATCCTGGAAACGTCGCCCGACTTCCGGCAGGACCCGGCAAGCTGGCCAAGCTCTACATTCAGGCCAACGCCGCAGCGGCGGCAGCGGAGCCGCGGCCGCACCTCGTACTCTTCGTCGGCCTCGTCGTCGGCCGGCTCCAACGCCCCACCGCCTCGGCGGCCTACACGCGCCAGCTCCGGAGTGCTGCCCGCGCCCCAGGCTGGCGCCATCGGCACCCGGGCTCTCGACCACCGCGGCCAGCCACCGTCGCCAATGCGGTGCCGCTTTAGGCCTTCACCCAGTTGCAGCGCATCAACTCGCCGCTCTCCATCAATCACCAGGGCCAGTTCCCCTCGGTCACCGTGTCCTTCAACCTGCGCCACGCGCGCCCTCGGCGACGCCATCACGGCCATCGACAAGGTGGAGAAGAAGCTGCAGCATGCCGGCCAGCGTGCAGGCCGATTTCCAGGGCACCGCGGCCAGCTTCAAGAACTCGCTCTCGAACGAAGCCCTGCTGATCCTCGCCGCGCTCGTCACCGTCTACATCGTGCTCGGCGTTTTGTATGAGAGCTTCATCCACCCCATCACGATTCTCTCCACCCTGCCGTCGGCCGGCGTGGGAGCCCTGCTGGCCCTGCGTCTCTTCCATCAGGACCTCAGCGTGGTGGCCATCATCGGCATCATCCTGCTCATCGGCATCGTCAAGAAAAACGGCATTATGATGGTGGACTTCGCCCTGGAGGGCGAGCGACAACACGGCAAGACGGCCACCGACGCCATCTACGAGGCCAGCCTTCTGCGCTTCCGCCCCATCATGATGACCACCATGGCGGCCTTGCTCGCCGGCATTCCGCTGGCGCTCGGCACCGGCATCGGCAGCGAGTTGCGCCGTCCGCTCGGCATCTGCATGGTCGGAGGATTGCTCCTGAGCCAGGTGTTGACGCTCTACACCACGCCGGTCATCTACATCTTCTTTGACAACCTGGCGCAGCGCTTCGGCGGCAAGGAGTTGCCCGTCGGCGAGGCTTCGGCGGAAGGGCAGGCGACTGAGGCATGAACCCCTCCAAGCTCTTCATTAACCGGCCGGTAGCCACCACGCTGCTGACGGTGGCCATTGCCCTGGCCGGCCTGATCGCCTATCACGTGCTGCCCGTCAGTCCCCTGCCGCAGGTGGACTCGCCCTACATCACGATTGGCGCGGCCCTGCCCGGCGCCAGCGCGGAGATCATGGCCGCCAGCGTGGCCACGCCCCTCGAACGCCAGCTCGGCCACATTGCCGGCGTCACCGAGATGACCTCCAGCAGCTCGCTCGGCACCACGTCCATCACCATCCAGTTCGACCTCAGCCGGGATATTGACGGCGCGGCCCGTGACGTCGAGGCGGCCATCAACGCCGCCCGCACCTATCTGCCCGCCAACCTGCCGTCCAACCCCACCTATCGCAAGGTGAACCCCGCCGACTCGCCCATCATGGTCATCGGCCTCACCTCGGATGTTTACGACCGCGGCCACATCTACGACGAAGCCAGCACCATCGTGCAGCAGAAGCTTTCGCAGATTCAGGGCGTAGGACAGGTGCAGGTCGGCGGCGGCGCCCTGCCCAGCGTCCGCGTGGACGCCAATCCCACGCAGCTCAACCAGTTCGGACTCACCCTCAGCAGCGTGCAGTCCATGCTCAGCCTGCAGAATGCTCACCAGGCACGCGGACAGTTCGCCAACGGTAATGAGACAGCCGATATCATTACCAACGACCAGATCCGTTACGCCGCGGACTACAAACCGCTCATCGTCGGCTACAACAACGGCGCCGCCGTCCGCCTTGAGGACGTGGCCACCGTGACCGACTCGGTGCAGAACGTGCGCTCCGCCGGATACGTCAACGGCAAGCCCGGCGTCATCGTGCTCATCTACCGCCAGCCCGGCGCCAACATCATTGACACGGTTGAAAACATCCGGCGCGAGCTGCCTTCCGTCAAAGCCAGCATCTCGCGAGACATCCAGACCACCATCGTGCTCGACCGCACCACCACCATCAAGGCCAGTGTCCGGGACGTGGAACACACCCTCTTCATCTCCATCTGCCTGGTGGTGCTGGTCGTCTTCATCTTCCTGCGCAATGGCCGCGCCACGCTCATTCCCGCCGTCGCCGTGCCGGTCTCGCTGGTGGGCACCTTCGCCGTCATGTACCTGCTGGGCTTCAGCCTGGACAACCTCTCGCTGATGGCCCTTACCATCTCCACCGGCTTCGTGGTGGACGACGCCATCGTGGTGATGGAAAACATCTCGCGCTACGTCGAAGCCGGCATGGAGCCCTACCAGGCGGCGCTCAAGGGCGCGCAGGAGATCGGCTTCACCGTCTTCAGCATCAGCATGTCGCTCATCGCCGTCTTCATCCCCATCCTGCTGATGGGCGGCCTGGTGGGTCGTCTCTTCCGCGAGTTCGCCATCACGCTCTCGACGGCCATCCTGGTCAGCATGGTCATCTCGCTTACCACCACGCCCTGCATGTGCGCTCACCTGCTCAAGGCGCAGAAGCCGCAGCATGGCTGGCTCTACCGTCAAAGCGACAAATTCTTTGACGGAATGTTGCGCGGTTACCGCCGCTCGCTCTCCTGGGTGCTGGATAACCCGGCGCTCACGCTGACGGTGCTTGTGCTGGTCATCGTCCTGAACGTGGCCATCATCAAGGTGATCCCCAGCGGCTTCTTCCCGCAGCAGGATACCGGCATCATGTACGGCATGGTGCAGGGGCCGCAGGACGCCAGCTTCCCGCTGATGAACGATTCCGTGCAGAAACTCGTCGGCGTCATCAAGAGCGATCCCGGCGTGGCCAACGTGGTGGCCTTCACCGGCGGCCAGGGCAGCACGAACGGCGGATTCATCTTCATGTCGCTCAAGCCGCTGGAGGAGCGCAAGGCCAGCGCCATGCAGATTCTGAACCGCATGCGGCCCAGGATGGCCGCTCTGCCCGTGGCCTCGGCCTACTTACAGCCGGCGCAGGATCTCCGCTTCGGCGGGCGTGGCGGCGGCGCGCTCTACCAGTACACGATTCAGTCGGACAGCGTGCAGGAGCTCTCCGTCTGGGGCCCCAAATTGCTCGCCCAGATGCGCAAGCTCCCCGGCTTCCAGGACGTCAACTCCGACCAGCAGAACGGCGGACTCGACCACTTCCTGAACTTTGACCGGGACACCGCCGCGCGCCTCGGCATTACCACGCAGAGCTTTGACAACGCGCTCTACGGAGCCTTCGGCCAGCAGGAAGTCTCCATCATCTACACCCAGCTCAACCAGTATTACGTCGTGCTGGAGGCCGCGCCGCAGTTCCTCGACAACCCCGACGGGCTCAAGTACATGTATCTGAACCCTACCGGCGCCGGCAACATTCCGCTGCGGACCATCACCACCGGGGCCACGCGCAACATTCCACTCTCGGTCAATCACACCGGGCTCTTCCCTTCCGTCACCGTCAACTTCAACCTGGCGCCCGGCGTGGCCCTCAGCGACGCAACCAAGGAAGTCGCCATGATGCAGGCCAAGCTCGACATGCCGCAAACCGTGCGCGGCTTCTTCAGCGGCATCTTCCAGGTCTACCAGGATTCGCTCAAGTCGGAGATCTGGCTGCTCATCATCGCCATCTTCGCCGTCTACATCGTGCTCGGCATTCTGTATGAGAGCCTGATCCACCCCATCACCATCATCAGCACGCTGCCGTCAGCCGGCGTCGGAGCCATGCTTGCCCTGCTCCTCTTCCGCATTGACCTCAACGTCATCAGCATCATCGGCATCATCCTGCTCATCGGCATCGTCAAGAAAAACGCCATCATGATGATTGACTTCGCGCTGGTGGCCGAGCGCAACGAGGGCAAGAACACGCGCGACGCCATCTTCGAAGCCTGCATGCTGCGCTTCCGCCCCATCCTGATGACCACCATGGCCGCCATCTTCGGAGCTCTGCCCCTGGCCTTTGGCCACGGCATCGGCAGCGAACTGCGCCAGCCCCTGGGCATCACCATCGTCGGCGGGCTCATCATGAGCCAGTTGCTCACCCTGTACACCACGCCGGTCGTTTACCTGGCAATGGACCGCATGCGGCTGCGCTTCCAGGCCCGCAGGCACAAGGCTCTGCCGCCGGAAGCCGCAACCGCCCCCGAAGGAGCCCTTTAGCCGGGAGTCATCACTATGATCATGGAACCTTTAATGACGCGTTTTTCTGATTCAAAGCTCTCGCACGCTAAGCTCCGTGCTCGCCTGGCACTTCCTGTGTTGGCCCTGCCCGTGTTGGCCGCCCTTTTGATGGCTGGCTGCACCGTCGGCCCCAAGTATCACGCGCCTGCCCCTGTGGCTCCGCCGGAGTACAAGGAAGCCAAGGCCGCACCCACCGTTCCCTCACCCGCCGCCGGCCAGGCCGATCCCACGCTCCAGGGCCTTGGCGCCTGGCAGGTGGCCGCGCCCGGCGATGCCACCCTGCGCGGCAACTGGTGGGAGCTCTACAACGAACCCGAGCTGAACGCCCTGGAAGCGCAGCTCGACATCAACAACCAGAACATTCAGCAGGCCTATGAGAACTTCATGGCCGCTCGCGCCATGGTCCGCCAGGCCCGCGCCGGTTTGTTCCCCACCGCCACCATCGGCGCCGGAGGCACGCGCAACCGCACCTCCAGCAACGTCAGCGCTACACCCGGAGCCCAATACACCGCGCTCGACCTCACCAGCGGCATCAGCTGGGAGCCCGATCTGTGGGGCAAGGTGCGCAACAGCGTCAAACAGGCGCAGGCCAACGCGCAGGTCAGTGCTGCAACGCTGGTCAACGCGCGACTCTCCGCCCAGGCCAGCCTCGCCGAATACTACTTTGAGCTGCGCGGCCAGGACGCTCTTCGCCAGATTCTGACCGAGACCGTGCAGGCCGACCAGAAGTCGCTGGACTACAACCGCGCGCAGTACGAAACCGGCATCGGAATGGAACTCAACGTCGCCCAGGCCGAATCCACGGTGGAGGCCGCGCAGTCCACGCTCATCAATCTCGGCGTCGCCCGCACGCAATATGAGCACTCCATCGCCACGCTCATCGGCAAACCGCCGGCGGAGTTCAGCCTCCCGGAGCGGCCCATGCTCATCACCCCGCCCTCGATTCCCGTCGGGTTGCCCTCCCAGTTGCTGGAGCGCCGCCCGGATGTGGCCTCCGCCGAACGTACGCTGGCCGCAGCCAACGCGCAGATCGGCATCGGCAAGGCCGCCTACTACCCGACGGTGACGCTTTCGGCCACCGGAGGCCTCGAAAGTTCCTCGTGGAAGCACCTGATTGACTGGCCCAGCCGCGTGTGGAGCATCGGCCCCTCGGCCACGGAGACGGTCTTCGACGCCGGACTGCGCCGCGCCCAGGTGCAGCAGTACGAGGCCACCTACCGCGCCGATCTGGCCGCCTACCGCCAGACGGTGCTGACGGCCTTCCAGCAGGTGGAAGACGCGCTCAGTGCCCTGCGCATCCTGAGCGAGCAGGTGCAGCAGCAGCAGCGCGCCGTGCAGGCCTCGCGCCGCGCCCTCGACCTGGAACTCATCCGCTACCAGGAGGGACTCGACCCTTACATCAACGTCGTCACCGAGCAGAACACCTTGCTCAGCGCACAGGAGACGATGGCGCAACTCGAAGTGCAGCGCGCCACGGCCAGCGTGCAGCTCATCCAGGCCCTGGGCGGCGGCTGGCAGCGCGGTCAACTGCCAACCGACAAGCAGGTGACGCAGAAGCCTTCGGCAGACGCGAAGCCCGCCGAGAGTGCGGCGCCGAGCGCGCCGGTTGCCGATGCAGCCAAGCCGTAGGCAGGTTTCACAGTTTCAAGGTTTCAAAGCCTCAAGGTTTCAAGGTTTCAAAGTTTCCAGGTTTCAAAGGTTTCGGAGGTTTCGCCGGGTGCCCCATCCTAGCCGCAGTTGCTAGGGTGGGGTAGTTGCTTTTGCATTTGCTCTTAACCTCTGAAACTTTGAAACCTTCGAAACCTCCGACACCTTGCTCTTATTTCCTCTGGCGTGTGCGCCATTCAAGCCTTCTTTTGACTTGAGTGGGGAAGTTATTCTGCATCCAATCATTACTCTGAGGGTGCCCTACCCTTCCGCCCAAGTTGCGGAGGGTGGGGCTTTTGATTTTGCTTTTGATTTTGCCCTTTGATTTTGTTTCTACGCTGTCATCCTGAGCGAAGCGCAGCGGAGTCGAAGGATCCCTACCCTAAGAGCAAGGCCTAGTGGCCGTGTAGGTGACCTTGCGCGAATGCGGCGGAACGGACTGGGTAGGGGTGCTTCGACTGCGCAGGCGCTGACGCGCCCGCTGCGCTCAGGATGACACTCAAAACAAGAGCAAGGTCAACTACCCCACCCTAGCAACTACGGCTAGGATGGGGCACCCGGCTAGGGTGGGGTAGTTGCCTTTGCTCTTAACCTCTGAAACTTTGAAACCTTCGAAACCTCCGAAACCTTGCTCCAGTTCCTCTGAAACCTGTCCCCTACTTCTGCCACTGGTCCGTGTGCTTGGTCAGGTACCAGCATGGAGGATTCCACGTGCCGTTGGCGTACTGCGGAAACATGGCCTGCGCGCAGTTCTTTGTGGACGCGCCCAGGTAGTCGTACTCCGTCGCGCTGCCCTTCAGCTGCGTGCTCAGGAACTCATCCACGGCCACCGGTTGCAGCCCTCCGCCGCGGGCGCGGCGCAGCTGGAAGGCCGCGCTGTCCAGAACGTAAAGCAGCACCGCCGCCCCGACCAGCACGGCCACGCCCCGTAACCACAACTTCTTCGCGTCGTAACTCATTGACCCATTCTCATTGGCCCAGTCTTATTGGCCCGGTCTCGTTGGCCCAGTCCCATGCGCACCAGCATAAACCACCGGGCAGCAGAAAAGGACGGCCGAGGCCGTCCCTTTCCGTGCTGCTCTCCCGGGGAGGAGTTGGTTAGAAGGTGAACGTGGCCGAAAGGTCCACACGGCGGTTCGCCGTGCCGGAGCTGAACGGTCCGCCGGCCAGGCTGTTCGACTTGCCGAAGTCCGTGGAGCTCAGGTTGCCCACCGGCGAGCCCGGGTTCCAGGTGTTAAACAGGTTGCGAGCCATGGCCGCCACCGTCAGGTTGTATTTGCGCGTCGTGCTGGCCGAGCCAAAGACGTTCGCCATGCCGCGCGGTCCACCGCCCGGAGGCGGTCCACCGGGGCCGCCGCGTCCGCCGCCCGGAGGTCCACCGCCCTGGTTGCTGCTGTTGCCGGAGTTTGCCGCCTTCAGATCGCGTCCGAAGCCCCAGGTCTTGCTGACCCTCAGGTTCACCTGCACGTTGGCCGGTCCGTTCCCGTAGTTGATCGGGATGCGCTTGTCGGTCGCCGCCGGCGTCAGGTTGAAGCATCCGTACGAGTTCTGCACGATGTTCGACGGCAGCGTGCCGCTGCATGTGGCGAACGACGGACGATCGTTAAAGAACGAGTCGCCGTTCAGGTCCGTGCCGGTGGTGATATTGAACGGCGCGCCGCTGTTCATGATGACGAATGGGCTGATGCGAATATTGTGCGCCAGGTTCGCCGTGCCGCTCAGGAAGACGCGGCTGCGGATGTCAAAGCTGGCGCGTCCCCAATCGTCGCTGAGGCGGTAGTTGTTGGCCAGCGTGGCGTTCGTCGGATTGCTGCCCAGGCTGCCAACGTTGCTGTCTGCCCAGCCCAGGGCGTAAAAGCCCATCAGCGAGAACTTCTGCGAGACGCGGAACTGCACGTTGGTGATGATCTGGTTCTGGCGGTACTCACCCTCGCTGTAATAGCGGTAGAGGTTCTCATTGCCATAAGGGTATATCCACTTCTGTTGGGCGGAATCATACGTCGGCGCGTTGGCGTTGATGGTGTCGAACTGGTGGCGGCCCAGCGAGTTCAAATACGTGACACTCACCGTGCCCAGCTTGCCCAGCTGCTGCTCCAGGCTGGCCGCCAGTTGCATCATGTATGGCGCATGCAGGTTGGAACTGATCTGGTAAATGGTCGGCGTCGAGTTGGCGGCCGTCGGCAACGTGCACTGGCTGAAGCTGTACGCCACCGGCACGCCGTTCGTGTCATAGCTGCCCGTGGGGCAGACAATCGGACTCGCCGTGGTGCCCGTGTAAATCGTCTCCTGCTCCGTCACGCCGTTCAAACGGTTCGCCTGCAGAATCGAGCTGGAACTCAAGCGGTCGTAGAAGATGCCGTAGCCCAGGCGCACCACCGTCTTCGGCGCGCTTTTACTGTTGCCCAGTCCCCAGCTAAGGCCGACGCGCGGCGCCCAGTCGTTCTTGTCGTGAATGGTGGACTGCGACTCATAACGCACGCCGTAGCTCAGCGTCAGGTTCGTGCGCAGCTTCCAGTCGTCCTCGGCGTACAGGCCCACGTCGGCATAGCTGACGCTGGCCGAAGGCGAGCCGGTGACAATAGATGCCTGCGCCGGAGTGGCGTAGCTTTGCTGCCCAACCCCGGGCACCAGGCCCAGCCACGCCTCCAATGGGTTCTGCGTGCTGTTGCCCATGTAATTGATGGTGCCGTTGAAGTTCGCGT
>CAVRDQ010000126.1:0-7865 GCA_963719655.1 uncultured Acidobacteriota bacterium
CACGCCACCTACACGTCCTGCCACCAGGATCTTGAGCACTTCCTCATCGAAGGCCTCTGCGAGCATCCCGCGCTCACCAAGCAGGGCCCCACGGTTTGCCTGCAGCAGATCGAAGACGGACTGAAGATTGCCGCCGCCAAGGCCGGCGTCGCCGTGAGCGATATCGTCGCCGTCGGCCTGGACACGCCCGGCCCGGCCAGCGCCACCGGAGTGCTCAGCGCGCGCGGCGCCACCAACTTTTCGCAGCAGGAATGGCGCGGCTTCGACGTGCGCCTCGGCATCGAGCGCAAGCTCGGCCTGCCGGCCACGTATCTGAATGACGCCAACGCCGGAGCGCTCTGGGGCCACTACACCTTCTTCGGCGACGATAAGTCCAAGACCTCGGTCAGCATCGTCATCGGCACCGGCTGCGGCGGCGGAGTCATCGTCAACGGAGAGGTCATCAAGGGCCGCGTCGGCTTCGGCGGAGAGCTCGGCCACGGCCTTGTGCCTTACCAGTCCATCCCCGGCATTGAGGGCATGGTGCCGCACTGCAACTGCGGCCGCGTCGGCGATCTCGAATCCCTCGCCTCCCTGACGGCCATCGAGCGCACCCTGTTGCCGTACTTCCTGCAGAAATATCCCGGACACGAACTGGGCAAGGTGGAGGACCGCAACAAGGCCGCCAAGGCCGTCCGCGGATACGCCGACCGCGGCGACCCGATGTGCCTGGATATCTTCCGCGTGCAGGCCGCGGCCATCGGGCTCTTCTCGGACATCATGGTGAACACCTTCGATCCCGACGCCTTCATCATCGGAGGTGGCGTGCTGGAGGCCAGTCCGGAGTTCGGCCGCTGGTTCCTCAGCGAGGTTCGCAAGGCCATGCCCGCCCCGCGTGAGGAGCAGAAGGACATCCCCATCCACTCCATGCCCAACGGCGACACGGCCGGTGCCCGCGGCGCAGCCGTGGACGCGCTTGGCATGGCCCGGGCACGGGGGTTAGTGAAGTAGCGCTGTCGGGGAAGTAGCGCCGCCGGTGAGCAAACACGGGCCGATCCGCAAACTTGGTTGAGCGTTGAACTACCCACCTCGCAGATGGTTTAGCGGTAAATCGGTTGTCAAAGACTCAGGGGCGGCGGAGACATTTATCTCCGCCGCCCCTCGCTATTTTTAGGATCGCTATATTCAGGATAGCAATTTCACCCCGACCGACCCTCACCCCGCCCGTGATTTCTATCTCCAGCGCGCACAACAGGTTACGGCGAAATCGGCGCTTTCCGCCCCTTGACAGCAAAAGGCCCCACGCCAAAGCGCAGGGCCTTCCTGGGTTGAGTCCCGGGACACTTACAGCAAATCCGCCAGCGCCGTGTAGGGCTTCTTCTGCGAATCGGCCACGCCCTTGAAGGTGATCCTCCCCTTGAAGGTGTTCACGCCGTCCTGGATGCCCTTATCGCTCTTGATCGCCCCCGCGATGCCGAGCTTGGCCAGCTTCATCAGGTAGGGGAAGGTGGCGTTGGTCAGCGCCAGGGTCGAGGTGTGCGGCACCGCTGCGGGCATATTCGTCACGCAGTAGTGCACCACGCCGTGCTCGGTGTAGCTGGGGTTGCTGTGCGTGGTGGGACGCGCGGTTTCCACGCATCCGCCCTGGTCAATGGCCACGTCCACAATGACCGCGCCCTTCTTCATGCGCTTCACCATTTCGCGGGTCACAATTTTGGGCGCCGTGGCTCCGGGGATGAGCACGCCGCCGATCACCAGGTCGCTTTCCTCCACGGCCTTGGCCACGTTGTAGCTGTTGCTGGCCAGGGTGTACAGGCGTCCGTTGAAGATGTCGTCCAGCTCGCGCAGCCGGTTCAGGTTAAGGTCCACAATGGTGACCTTGGCGCCAAAGCCCAGCGCGATGCGCGCCGCGTTGGTGCCCACAATGCCTCCGCCGATGACGCAGACGTTAGCCGGCGGCACGCCCGGAACGCCGCCCAGCAACTGGCCGCGGCCGCCATGCTCGCTTTGCAGATAGGTGGCGCCCACCTGCACGCTCATGCGCCCTGCCACTTCGCTCATGGGAGTCAGCAGCGGCAGGGTGCCGGCAGCATCGTGGATCGTCTCATAGGCAATGCCGGTGACGTTCTTGGTCAGCAGCTTGCCGGTCAGCTCTGGTACGGGGGCCAGGTGCAGATAGGTGAACAGCGATAGGCCGTCGCGGAAGTAATCGTACTCGGCGGCAATCGGTTCTTTTACCTTTACGACCAACTCGCTTTTGGCCCAGACCTCCGTGGCCGTGGGCAGAATCTCGGCTCCGGCGGCGGTGTATTCGCCATCGGGGAAGGCAGAAAGCTCGCCGGCGGAGGTCTCCACCAGCACCTTGTGTCCGGCATCCACCAGGGCTTTTACGCCGGCCGGAGTTACGCCAACTCGTGTTTCGTGGTCTTTGATTTCCTTGGGAACGCCTACGATCAAGCGGGGCCACCTTTGCGGAAGAGGAAGGTACCCGGCCGTGGCCGGGCCGTGCACCATCATAAGCCCCCGGGCGGGTGGGCTGCCAGTGGACGGCCGGGGGTTTACCGCCTCCGGGCGGGCAACCCGCGGATGGGGGCCAATATGGTAGGCTTTGAATGGCGTTGTGTGCGCCACAGGCGTTCTCTGCCCGCGGATCCAGCTCTCAGCCGGAGTGCGGCAAGTGATTGAAGGATAAAGAATTGATTAACACTGTCATCGCAAAAATCTTCGGTACTCACAACGAACGCGAGATCAAAAAGCTCCTGCCCCGGGTGGCGAACATTAACGCCCTGGAGCCGGAGATTGCCAAGCTGACGGACGACGAGCTGCGCGCCAAGACCGACGAGTTCCGGCTCCGCGTGCAGGAGCGCATGGCTCGCCTGGTAAAGCCCGCGCCCGAGGAGATGGACTCCGACCGTCGCAAGTTGTGGATCCGGGAAGAGCATGCGGCCTTCCAGGAGGTTCTCGACTCGCTGCTGGAGGAGGCCTTTGCCGTCGTCCGCGAGGCCGGCCGCCGCGTGCTGCACATGCGCCACTTTGACGTGCAGTTGATCGGCGGCATGGTGCTGCACAGCGGGCGCATCGCCGAGATGAAGACCGGTGAAGGCAAGACCCTGGTGGCCACCCTGCCCGTGTATTTGAACGCCCTGGCCGGACGCGGCGTGCACGTGGTGACCGTCAATGACTACCTGGCCAAGCGCGACAGTGAGTGGATGGGCAAGCTCTACACCTTCCTCGGGATGACCGTCGGCGTCATCGTGCACGATCTTGACGACGAGCAGCGCCACGCCGCCTACAACAGCGACATCACCTACGGCACCAACAACGAGTTCGGCTTCGACTACCTGCGCGACAACATGAAGTTCGACCTGAAGGATTGCGTGCAGCGCGGCCACCACTTCAGCATCGTGGACGAGGTTGACTCCATCCTGATTGACGAGGCGCGCACCCCGCTCATCATCAGCGGCGCCAGTGAAGAGAGCACCGACAAGTACGCCCGCATCAACGTCATCATCCCGAAGTTTGAGCGGGGCGAGGAACTGCCCGGCGACGAGCCCAACGAGAAGATCTATACCGGCGACTTCGTCATTGACGAGAAGCACAAGAACACCTTCATCACCGAGGCCGGCTACGAGAAGGTGGAAAAGCTCCTTGGCATTGACAACATCTCCGACCCCGAAAACTGGGACCTGAAGCATCACGTCGAGGTGGCCGTAAAGGCGCACCACATGTATCACCGCGACGTGGAGTACGTGGTGAAGGACGGCGAAGTCATCATTGTGGATGAGTTCACCGGACGCCTGATGCCGGGCCGCCGCTGGAGCGATGGATTGCACCAGGCGGTGGAGGCCAAGGAAGGCGTCAAGATCGAGCGCGAGAACCAGACGCTGGCGACGATCACCTTCCAGAACTACTTCCGCATGTACAAGAAGCTGGCCGGCATGACCGGCACGGCGGAGACCGAAGCGGCTGAATTCGACAAGATTTATCGCCTTGAGGTGGTGGTCATCCCCACCAACCAGGCGCTGCTGCGCATTGAAAACAAGGACGTCGTCTTCCGCACGGAGAAGGAAAAATATTTCGCCGTCGCCGATGAGATCGCGCGCATCCATGAGACGAAGCAGCCGGTGCTGGTCGGCACCACTTCGATCGAGAAGAGCGAGCACCTCAGCGAGCTGCTGAAGAAGAAGGGCATTCCGCACGTCGTGCTGAACGCCAAGTTCCACGAGCGCGAGGCGGAGATTGTGGCGCAGGCGGGCCGCTACGGCATGGTGACCATTGCCACCAACATGGCCGGCCGCGGCACGGATATTCTGCTGGGCGGCAATCCGGAGTTCATGGCCAAGCAGGAGGCGTTGAAGAAGGGCCTGGCGCAGGCCGTCAAGGCCGTGGAGGGCGGCGTCGAGGCGCGACCCGATGACCCCACCACCGCCTACTGGTACTACCAGGGCAATGAGTTCCAGATTCCCGCGCAGACCTGGGCCGAGCTGCTGAAGAAATATTCGGCGGAGACCGAGGTCGAACACAAGCAGGTGATTGACTCGGGCGGCCTGTTCATCGTGGGCACCGAGCGCCACGAGTCCCGCCGCATTGATAACCAGCTGCGTGGACGCGCCGGACGCCAGGGCGATCCCGGAGCCTCGCGCTTCTACCTCTCGCTGGAAGACGATTTGATGCGCATCTTCGCCAAGGAGTGGGTCAGCAACCTGCTCCGCCAGCTTGGCATGGAAGAGGGCATCCCGATTGAGAGCGGGTTGATTACGCGGCGTATTGAAAAGGCACAGCAGGCGGTGGAGGCCCAGAACTTTGAGGCCCGCAAACATCTGCTGGAATACGACGACGTGATGAACAAGCAGCGCGAGGCCGTCTATGGACTGCGCCACCAGCTGCTGGAAGGCGACGAACAGAAGGAGCTCATCCAGCAGGAATACGTTCGCGACATTGTGGGCGAGGCGCTGGATAAATTCGCCGGAGCCGAGACGCATCCCGACAATTGGGACATCCCTGGGCTGAAGACGGAGATCCTCAGCCGCTTTGGCGTGGACATTCTGGCCGAGGGCGTGGACCCGAAGACCATCAATCATCACGAACTCGGCGACCAGGTCTTCGAGCGCGTCATCGCCCGTTACGATGCCAAGGAAAGATTGATCGGCTCGGAAGCCATGCGCCAGCACGAGCGCATCATCATGCTTAGCGTCATTGACCAGCTGTGGAAGGATCACCTGCTGGCCATGGACCACCTCAAGGAGGGCATCGGCCTGCGCGGCTACGGCCAGCACGACCCCCTGGTGGAGTACAAGCGCGAGAGCTTCCACATGTTCGAGGAGATGATGTCGCAGTTCGAGTCCGAGACCGTGCGCTACCTGTACATGATGCGCGTGGTGGACGACAACGGCGACGAGGTGTCCTACCAGTCCGCGCCGCGCCCGGTGCAGACGGAAGCCGTTCCGGAGCCGCGAAAGGTGCAGACCACGCTCGACGACGTGGAGCGCCAGTTCCACAAGCGCAAGGAGCGCGAACTGGAGCAGGCTCGCCGCGCCGGAGCCGGACAGGCCGACGCCGTGCAGCAGGTGGTGAGGGGCGAAAAGGTGGGACGCAACGATCCCTGTCCCTGCGGCAGCGGCAAAAAATATAAGAAGTGCCACGGCGCCAACGAGTAACCATCGCCAGCGTGTTTTCGAACTCCGGGGTCGCCGCCCCGGAGTTTTTCTGCCTTCAAACCTGGGGACAGCTCAAACTTACGAAATGTATTGGGACACCTGAAACTTACGAAATGTCATGGTGAGCGCAGCACCCGCTGTTTGGGTGCGGAGTCGAACCACCCTTTGTTTCCGGCTGAGAGCAAAACAAAAGGTCACTCCACGACGCGCCTGCGGCGCTCCGGTCGCAATGACATTCCCATTCATGCAACTTTGTCATCAAGCTGGCTCCGGGGGTCACCGCCCCGGAGTTTTTCGTTGTCCCAACGGGGCCGCACCGCGCGAGGTGACCAGAGTTTTACCGCCCTCACTTAAGTAGGCAATGCCAAGGGCCGTTGAATGATCAACGGAAGGGAGGCATCAGTCCATGGTAGGTGTAAGGTTTTCAAAGATTGCCGAACAAAGGAGCGTCGAGCTGGCCGGGGCACTGGTGGAGCGGCTCAGCAACTCGGAACGCACCGAGGCCTACCGCAGGCTGGATGCCCATGAGCTGCGCGAGGAGTATGCCGGCTTCTTCCGCTCGCTGACCGAATGGCTGCTGTACCGCCGCGCCGGAGAGATTGAAGAAGGCTGCACCGAGTTGGGACGCCGCCGCGCACAGCAGGGCATTCCGCTGGACCAGGGAGTCTTCGCCATGCTCGTCTGCCGCGATCACCTGGTGGAGTTGCTGCGGCGCGAGTCGGCGGAGACGCATCCTTCCGGACTCTTCGGCGAACTGGAGTTTGTCGTGGCCGTCAATCATTTCTTCGACGACGCGATCTTCTACTTCATGCGCGGCTATCCCAGCCCGCGCAGCGAGGTCCTCCGCGTGGCTGAGCATAGCTACTCTACGGCGTGCATGTAGCGGCATGGGTGGCAACGGGCCTGCTGTTGGTTTGCTCGGGATTGAAGCCGCGGCTCCATTTGAGGAACCACGGCGCCGCGCCCTAGGAGCGCGGCTTTACCCCTGCAACCTGGGCACACTCTTCGAAGGTCATGTTCATGGCCAGGCTGCCGGTGCGCTGCTTCCAGCGGAAGAACAGTGCGGCGTAGCTGGCGGTGATGTAGTCGCCCGGCGCGACGCCGAGCGCGGCGGCCGTGCGGTCAATCCACTCGGGGGGGCCTTCGATCTCCGCCAGGTGGCCGATGGGTGTGCGGTCCACCACCACCTCGCCCTGGCCGTCGCTGTACTCGGCGCGATACTTCTCATAGCGGAAGGCGGGCAGGTATCCCAGGGCGGTCAGGATGGCGTGCATGCGTTGGCCGTCGGCAACCTCGGTCTCCTGCTCCACGCGCGACTTGTGGCGTCCGCCCTCGTCGGCCTTGGCCTTGTGGGTCAGCACCCAGCGCTGGCCGTACTGGCGCAGCCGCAGAATCTCTCCACTGCGGCGCAGGTCGCCTTCCGGCGTGTCGTACAAGGTGTTGGACTCGAAGGTGGAGGGCGTCCGCTCGTGGAAGCCCGACTCATGCAGCAGGCGCACCAGGGTGGAAGGTGTGTGCACCAGGAACTTGATCTCGACTTCGCGCGGGGCGTCGCTCATAAAATTATCCAACCCGCCACAGGCGGTCGGCGGTGACGGCAAAAAGTATCAGCATGGAGATGAAGCCGTTGGTGGTGAAGAACGCGGCGTTCAACCGGCTCAGGTCGTCGGCCTTCACCAGCGAATGTTCGTACACCAGCGCGGCGGCCGTAATGGCCACGCCGGCCACGGCCAAGCGGCCAAGCCCAAAGCTGAAGAGCATCCAGGCGAAGAAGGCGAAAGCCACCAGGTGGAAGAGGCGCGCGATCTTCAAAGCTCCGGCGATGCCGAAGAATCGCGGTACGGAGTGCAGTCCACCGCGCACGTCGTAGTGATAGTCCTGGCAACTGTACAGGATGTCAAAGCCCGCGCCCCAGAACATCACAGCCGCCGTCAGAATGAGCACGCGAGCGTCCAGCGTGCCGCGCACGGCCACCCAGGCCGCCGCAGGAGCCACGCCCATGGCCAGTCCCAGGAAGAGATGCGCCCAGCGCGTAAAGCGCTTGGTGTAGCTGTATCCGCAGATGATGACCAGCGCCACCGGAGACAGGGCAAAGGCCAGCGGGTTCAGCATGTAGGCGGAAAAGATCATCAGGGCCGAGGTGGCGAGGGTAAAGCCCAGCACGAAGCCGCGCGTCAGCAGTCCGGCGGGCAGGGCGCGGATGGAGGTGCGCGGGTTGTGCACGTCTAT
>CAVRDQ010000127.1:0-103756 GCA_963719655.1 uncultured Acidobacteriota bacterium
CTCTTCAGCCATGCCCCACAAGCGCAACCCCATTGTCAGCGAGCAGATCTGCGGATTGGCGCGAGTGGTGCGCGCCAATGTCCAGGCCGCTTTCGAAGACGTGGCGCTGTGGCATGAGCGCGATATCTCCCACTCCTCGGTCGAGCGCGTGATTATCGGCCGATTCCGCCATTATTTCGGATTATCTGTTGGCCAAGACCAAATGGCTGATCGACGGCATGCGCGTCTATCCGGAGCGCATGCGCCGCAACCTGGACAGTACCCGCGGCTTGATCTTCTCGGGCCAGCTTCTGCTCGACCTGGCCACCGCGGGAATGCTGCGGGAAGAAGCGTACCGGGTGGTCCAGGGCCTGGCCATGCGGGCATGGGAATCCGAGGGGGAATTTCGCTCGGCCGTGAAGACGGATGCGAACATTCTTTCTTTTCTTTCGGTTGAAGAGACGAAGCGGCGTTTTCGCTGGACCGGCAACTGGCCAACGTCGACCGCATCTTCGCGCGGGTGTTTCAAAAATAGAAATGCTTGCAATGGTTTAGAGGGTACTAAGAACGTTGGATGGAAATCTTGTGGTTAAATTAGACGCCTTCTGAGGTAAACTCTAGCTAGGCGACCGATGAGCCACTCGGCAAGAACTGTGGAATATAGAGATCGCCCGGGTCCTCCTCGTGGATGATGACCTGGCGTCTCGTCTTACTCTTAAGACGGTACTCGAAGCAGGCGGCTATAACGTCGACTCGGCCGCCAGCGCAGCCGAAGCCGTAGGCAAGCTGAACGAAGGCCAGTACGAGCTTGTTTTGAGCGACTTACAGATGGAATCTCCGGAAGCCGGCCTCAAGGTTTTAGCGCATGCCCGGATGATGGACTATAAGCCGGCGATGGCCCTGATTACCACCTACCAGAATTCCAAGCCCAGCTCGGCGCAGCGCAGCCGCAACTCCATGCTGATCAAGCCGGAAGACATACCCGGGCTGCTCGGCAAAGTGGCCGATCTGATTGCTGAGCGGGCTACGCGCCGCCTGGAACGCCAGCTCCGGCTGGCCAGCGCCTAATTCGTCCGTCGCTAGTCTGTCGTTAGTCTAACAACGCGATCTCTTCTTCCAGTTTCTCGAGCGCTCCGCCGAAAAAGTGGTCTTGCGCCTCAATGAACACCAGTTTCTTCGGCTCCGGCAGTGTCGCCACCAGCGCTTCGATCTCTCCCGCCGGACCGAACTCATCCCGGGTGCTCTGAACGAAGATACGCGGCACGACGCAGTTGTCGAGATACGCGCGGTCTTTGTAGGAGCAAGGGAACCCTACGGCGATGGCGCGGCGGGCGGTTTCGCCTCCGCACGCGAGGCGCAGGGCGATGCGCGATCCGAATGAAAATCCCGCCAGCGTCACCGGCAGCCCGGGATAGCGCCGGCGCAACCAATGCAGACAGGCGCGCCCGTCCTCCAGTTCGCCTTCGCCGTGCGCGTAGACTCCCTCACTCAGATTCACCCCGCGATAGTTGAAGCGCAGCACCACGGCGCCGGCCCGGCGCAAGCCTCGCGCCATGCGGTAGACCACTTTGTTGTGCATGGTGCCGCCGTGCTGGGGATGGGGATGACAGACCAGCGCGGCTTCGCGCGGGGTCTCGGCCTCCGGCTCTTCCAGCAAGGCCTCGATGCGGCCCGCCGGCCCGTCCAAAAAGAGTGATTCGATTTTTCGCGGCATATCCTTAACATCAACTCCAGCGCGAGCGCGCCAGAATCCATACCTTTTCCCAGGTAGGGACGCGAACGCGGTGGGCCAGCACGTCGTAGCCGGAAGCCTCAATGCGGCCAAGCAGCCGCGAATAGATCCCGATCAGGGCGCGCAGCGAGGCGCGGCTGTCGCGGTGGATCATGTCGACCAGCGCGGCCGACTCGCGGTAATATTCGCGCGCACGGCCGGCTTCGAATGCCAGCAGCTCCTTCAATGGCGCGGAGACCACGGACCCGCGCAGCTCCTCGACCGTCACCTCGAAGCGCCGCAGATCTTCTTCCGGCAGATACACGCGGTTGTTTTCCGCATCTTCGCGGACATCGCGGAGGATGTTGGTCAACTGAAACGCGATGCCGCATTTCTCGGCTAGCCTTGAGAGCTTCCGGTGAATCGAAGCCTGGTGTGAACCCAAAGATGTGAATGACCGTCAGGCCCACCACGCTGGCGACGTGGTAGCAGTAATCGTACAGCTCGGCGAAAGTGCGGACGCGGCGCGGCTCCAGATCGGAGCTGACGCCGTCGATCATGTCGAAGAAATATTGCCGCGGGATGCGATAACGGGCCACGGCGTCGATGAAGGCCGGCCACAGAGCATGCTCCGGCGTGTGGCCGTCGAGGGCGCGCTCCAGATCCTCACGCCAGCGCGCGATGGCCGCGGCACGATCGCTGACGGCTTCAGAATCGCTTAAGTCATCACAATAGCGCATGAAGGCGTAGATCGCACACATAGCGCGGCGGCGTTCGCGGTCGAGCAGCAGAAACGAATAATAGAAATTCTTGGCTTCGCGCCGGGCGACTTCTTCGCAAAAACCGTAAGACGCATCAATGGTCATGCAGGACGGTCATGCAGCGCGGGCGAACGCCCGAGTGAGCGCGCCCAGCAGCAGGCTGACTCGTTCGATCTTCGAAATGGCCGGGCGCGTTCCCAAAACATCGTAATCCTGGCGCTCGATCTTTTCGAGCACCTTGAGACCGCCGCGGCTGAACAAATCGAGATCGATGGCCAGGCGGCGATCCACCATCCCGGCCAAAGGCAGCCCTTTGAGAAACAGCCCGCGCGCGACCTCGACGGCGTCGCGCATGGCGGCCTTGAAGCGATCGTCAAAGCGCCGCGCCAGCAGCGCTTCCATGGGATAGCCGTGACGCTCCAGAACATCGAGCGGCAGATACACGCGGTCTTTCAGCAGATCGACAGTGACGTCCTGCCAGTGATTGGCGAGCTGCAGCGCGGTACACGTTGCATCGGAAAGAGCCTGCCGCGCCGCGTCCTGGTACCCGCACAGAGCCAGTACCAGGCGGCCCACCGGATTGGCGGAGTAGCGGCAGTATTCGAACAGCTCCTCGAAATTGCGGTAGCGCGTGACGGTCTGGTCCTGCTCGAAGGCTTTGATGAGATCGTCGAACAGGATCTGCGGCAGATGGAAGCGGGAGGCCGTGCCCTGAAGCGCCACGAAGACCGGATGGGAGGCGCTGCCCGCATACATGGCCTGCAATTCGCCGCGCCACCACTGCGAGCAGCCGGAGGCTCTCCTGAGGATCGCCGATCTCGTCGCCCAGATCGTCGGCCCAGCGGCAGAAGCAATAGACGTTGTAGAAATCCTGATGCAGGCGCTTGGGCAGCAGGAAACTGACGACGTGAAAGTTCTCGTAGTGATGCGTGGCCAGCCAGCGCGTGTAGGAGAGCGATTCTTCGAGCGACCAGGAGCGCTCCATCGCCTCGGGTGCAGCCAGAAACTCGGTGGGCGCGAGGTGCACGGGAATCTGTTCCGGTGAAGCTAGGGGATAATGGCGGTCTTCAAGTGGCCGTTGTGGCTCATCAGGTGCTGCATGACTTCCAGCAGATTGACCAGCGGCTCCACGCGGTTGACGAAGTCGCGCGCGGTGACATAGCCGCTGCTGACGGCTTCGAGAGCCTTGCGGACCAGGGCCGGCGTATGGTGGAAGCTGGCCTTAAGAGTCAGCTCGGAGTAATGCAGCAGATGGGTGTCGACGCCCACCTCGGTGCCATTGGGACAACCGCCGAAGAAATTGACCACGCCGCCGCGCCGGAGTAGCTTGACGGCCAGCTGCCAGGCCTCGGGCAGCCCCACGGCTTCAATCACCACGTCGGCTCCGCGGCCCTCGGTAAGCTTGCGAACCAGGCTGATGGGATCGGCGCCCTCGTCGTTGAGCACGGTTTCCGACGCGCCCAGACGCACGGCGCGGTCCAACTGCTGCTGACGGCGCCCGACCGCGATCACGCGGGCGCGATACACGGAGGTAGCCAGACGCACGAACATCATGCCGATGGGACCCAGGCCGATCACCGCGACGCTGTCGGAGGGCCGGACGCCGGTCTCCTCCAGACCGCGCATCACGCAGGACAGCGGCTCCACCAGCGCGGCGTCCTGATAGCTGACGTGCGCGGGAATGCGGTACATGTTCTTCCTGACGATGCGTTCCGGGATGCGAATGTATTCGGCGTAGGCTCCGTTGTTGAAGAGCAGATCGGAACACAGGTTTTCCTGGTCGTGCCGGCAATGGTAGCATTCCCCGCACGGAGCCGAATTGGCCGCCACCACGCGGTCGCCGGTTTCAAAGCCGCGCACCTCCTCGCCCATGGCCACGATGTCGCCGGCAAGCTCATGCCCGAACAGCGAGGGAGGCTGGATCATACGCGCGTGGTAGCCGCGGCGGAACACCTTGACGTCGGTTCCGCAGGTGAGCGCCGTGCGCACGCGCACCAGCACGTCGCCGGGCGCGAGTTTCGGGACGTCCACCCTCTCAATGCGCAACTGCTCTTTGCCATACAGCACGGCAGCAGTCATCTGTTCTGTCACTCTAGCATCACCTCTGAGGCTGTACCACTATCTTCAACGATCCGTCCGCGGGATGCAATGCTCGCTCAATGCCTTCATGAATTTGGCTTAACGGGAAGCGGTGCGAGACCAGCTCCTCCACCGGCAAAGCGCGGCTGAAAACCAGATCGGCCGACTCCCGCTGCAAGTCCACCGAGGCGCTATAGGCGCCGCACAAAGTCCGCTCCTCCATGCAGATAGAGGCGCCGGAAACCTCGATACGCTCCTGGTGCGAGGTCTGCGCAAAGAGCAGGATGCGCGCGCCGGGCCGGGAGCAGGCCACGGCCTGTTCCACGATGCCGGGCGCCGACGCCGCCACGATCACAAGATCCGCGCCGCGGCCTTCGGTCATGGAGCGAACGCGGGCGTCGAACTCGGTTTGGCGGGGATTGAATGCTTCGAGCGCCCCGAATCTACGGGCCAGATTGCGGCGCTCCGCCATGGCGTCCGTAGCCAGGATTCTGGCTCCGCTGCGCGCGGCCAACATCGTGAAAATCAAGCCGATGGGGCCCTGGCCCAGGATGGCGACCACGTCGTCGGGCTGAGGATCGACTTGCTTAATGCCCTTGAGGCAGGTATTCACAGGCTCGACAAAACACGCCTGCTCGAATGAGACGCCGGCGGGGATTTTTTCAACGCCGCGCTCGACGATCCAGTCCATGGCGCGGACATATTGCGCGAAGCCTCCGCCGGCCGGCTCATACCCGGCGGTGACGCCGACCTTCTTGTAAACCGGGCATTGGGCGTAAAGCTTGCGCCGGCAATAGAAGCATTCCCCGCAAGGGATATGGTGGAACACGATGACGCGATCGCCAGGAGCATAGCGAGTGACACCTGCACCAACGGCGGCTACAACGCCCGCAGTCTCGTGCCCGTAAATGCGCGGAGCCGGGAGCAGGTTGTAGGCGATCTTCTTCAGATCGGTATGACAGATTCCGCAGGCTTCCACGCGAATGAGAATCTCGCCCGGGCCGACGGCGGGCACCGGCACGGATTCGACGTCGACGACGCTCGCGCCTTTGTAGACGGCGGCCTGCATGGTCGCGGGAAGGTCCGGACGCCCCGCGGCTTCGAGGATTATGGGCGCTTCAGAGTTGGCAGTCGGCAAAGAACTCTCCTAACTTGTCCGCGGCGCGGCGGCAGTTGCGGTCCAGACGAAGCAAGGCAGGGATGGCCGTGAAGGGGCGGCCGAGCGCAGCCAAAGCGATGCGGGAACGCGAAAAGCGGCCGGCGGCGTCGCGATAGAGATTGAAGTCGAGCGGCAAGTCGTCGAAAGCGGTGTCGGAGACCACCTTGATGCAGCGGAACGGCAGGTCCCATTCCCGGGCTTTGGCCGCGACGGCAGCCGATTCCATTTCGATGGCGACGGCGCCGGTCTGCTCGCGCAAGCCGCGCTTCTCGGCGGCTGTCACCGCAACCCGGTCCAGGGATAGAATCTCGCCGCGCAGGAACGGCCGTGGAGACGCGACGCCGCCGCCTGAGACGACGATGTCGCCCACGCCCAAGGCGGGGTCGAGCGCGCCGCAAAATCCCGTACTCACAATGCCGTCCACTGTTCTCTGCTCTCGCCTGATCTGGTCTAACGCCTCAGTCACAAGCTTCGGCCCCGGCCCGTTGGCGGCCAAGATCCATTCGGTCCGCTTGGCTTCCGCCTCGCGTTTCACGACGCCCGCGAATTCCCGCGTTTCTGCCGCGACAATCAACCACGCCACTTCAGACCAGTTTCACCATTCCGTCGAAAATCAGCAATATCCGTTGCCGCGGAACCATTCGACAGCCCGCTCCAGCGCGACCCGCGCCGGCCCCGGCGCGTAGCCCAATTCCCGCGCGGCTTTGTCGTGCCGCACCCACATTTTCTTGCGCGCCATCCGCACCCCATCCAGCGGAGCGCGCGGCTCACGGCCGGTAATTCCGGCCCACGCGGTCGAAACAGCCCCGGCCGCATACGCCACGGCGTACGGAACCCGAATCTTGGGAGCCGGCCTGCCGGTAATCTCTCCCAAGGCTACAAAGATCTGTTGGAGCGTGAGGTTTTCGGCTCCCAAAATATATCTTTCTCCAACGCGGCCGCGCTCGCACGCGGCTAGGTGTCCGCCGGCCACATCCCTGACGTCGACGACGTTCAGACCGGTATCGAGAAACGCGGGCATCTTGCCGCGCACAAAATCGACCACGATCCGGCCGGTCGGCGTGGGCTTAAAATCACGATCCCCCACCGGCGCCGTTGGGTTCACGATGACCACGGGGAACCCCGACTCGGCGAACTCCACGGCGATTCTTTCCGCCAAAAACTTGGACCGTTTGTACGGCCCGGCCATTTGCTCCAGACTCACGGGCGATTCCTCGTCCCCCAGTCCGCCCACAGGCATGCCGATGCAGCCCACGGTGCTGGTGTAGACGAATCGTTCCACGCCTACATCCCGCGCGGCCTCCAGCAGGCTGCGCGTCCCGTCCACATTCGACCGGAACATCTCCTGCGGCTCCCGGGTCCACAGGCGGTAGTCGGCGGCGACATGGTAGACCACGCCACATCCCTCCACCGCACGCTCAAGCGATGCGCGATCGCGTAAATCCCCGATCCGCGGCTCAACCCCGTCCAGCTCCCGAAGTCTGGCCGGATCTCTTACCAGGGCGCGGACGCGTTCACCCCGATCGATCAACCTGCGCGCCACGTGCCAGCCGACAAAGCCGCTTGCCCCAGTGACCAGAATCGGCTTCACGGCTTCTTAAATCAAACCGGGTGCTCCCATTAACCCAGCAGCCAGCTTAGCTGCTTGAACGAATCGCTCATCTTGGAATTGACCCCGTAGGCCGCGGAAGGCTCATAGCCGCAATGCACCATGCATTGCTCGCAACGAGGATCGTTGCCCGCGCCGTAATTATCCCAAGGCGTCTTGGTCATCAGGTCTTCGAAGGTCTCGTGATGGCGCGTCGGTGATGAGATAGCAGGGGCCCTTCCAGCCTTTGACGTTGTAGGTGGGCATGCCCCAGGCGGTGCAGGGCAGCTCGCGCTCGCCCTTGAGGAACTCCATATAGATCGGGCTCGAAACCAGCGGGAAGCGCTTGGACAATCTTGTCGATGTCCTTGAACTTCTCGTGAACGTCCTCGCGCGTCATGAAGATTTCGCGGTCGTTGACGGAGGAATAACCATAGGCCGGGGAAATCGAGTGCCCGTCCAGCTTGAACTGTTCCAGGTACTCGAACATCTGCCAGATTTCGTTCATATCGGTCTCGTGATAGACCGTGGTGTTGGAAAACACCTTGAATCCGCCCGCCTTGGCGGCCTGGATGCCTTCGATGGCCAGTTTGAAGACGCCTTCGCGCTCCACCGCCAGGTCGTGATTCTTTTCCATGCCGTCCAGATGGACGTTGAAGACCAGGCCGGGATGCGGCTTGAATTCCTTGAGCTTCTTGGCCAGAAACATGCCGTTAGTGCAGAACTGGATGTACTTGCCGCGGGAGAGGATGGCCGCGACCAGCGCGCCGATTTCCGGGTACAACAGCGGCTCGCCTCCGCAGATGGAGACCATGGGAGCGTCGCACTCATCCACGGCCTTGAGGCACTGCTCGAGCGAGAGACGCTCGCGGATGCTGGACTCATACTCGCGGATGCGCCCGCAGCCGGTGCAGGTGAGATTGCAGGCGTGCAGCGGCTCCAGCATCATCACCAGCGGGAAGCGCTTGTTGATCATGGGGTGCTGTTTGCGCTCACCCGGCTTGCCTTCACTCTGCATGGCGGGGATCTGCGAGTGGACGATGCGGAAGGGATTCGTGCTCATCGTGCTCGGAGGCCAGGTTCTTCTGCCACTCCGGACGGGGCCGAATCTTGTTCTTGGCGATGTAGGTGGCCATATCGGCGACCTGCGAAAAAGGAACTCTCATGAGCGGGCTACTCCTCTGGCTTCTGAAATCGCCCGCGCGGGGGAGCCGGATCCCATGCGAGCTTTCCGGTAGGCGGCAAGCGCCAGAACCGGAAACGAATTTCGGTACAGATGATACTTCAAGTAGAACACGCGCGGGAAACCGGTGCCGGTGGAATGATCTTCGTCCCAGCCGCCGTCGGCGCGCTGATGCTCGACCAGCCATTCGACGCCGTGGATCACGCTGCTCGATGCGGTGTCCCCGCTGGCGAGCAGTCCCAGGACGCCCCAAGCGGTCTGCGAGGGAGTGCTGGGGCCCGGCGTAAAGGTCTGGTTGTCGTAGCTGGCGCAGCTTTCGCCCCAGCCTCCATCGGCGTTCTGAATGGAGCGCAGCCACTCCCCGGCGCGCAGGATGTACCATTCGCGGTCGCCTTCGCCGGCGGCGCGCAGGCCGCGCAGAGCCAGGAAGGTGCCGTAGACGTAATCCACACCCCAGCGCCCGTACCAGCTTCCGTCGATTTCCTGGGTGCGCTTGAGATACTCGACCGCGCGGCGCACGGCCGGGTCGCTGCGATCGAACGCCGCACGCCATCAGGGCTTCGAGCACCCGGCCGGTGATATCCGGACAGGTGGGATCGAGCATGGCGTTGTGATCGGCAAACGGCACCGCGCTGAGGAAATGCCAGTTGTTGTCGACGTCGAAGGCGGCCCAGCCGCCGTCGGAGCCCTGCATGGCCAGCAGCCAGTTCACGGCGCGGCGCACGCATGCCTCCTGCCGGGCGGGATTGCCGCTGGGGGCGTGATTCAGGGCCAGCAACACCTGCGCGGTGTCGTCGATATCGGGATAGAATTCGTTGGCGAACTCGAAGTACCAGCCGGAGGGCTCGACGTTGGGCCGTTTGATCGACCAATCGCCTTTGCGCCGGATCTCCTTGCTGACCAGCCAATCGGCGGTGCGTTCGAGCGCTCCACAGGGGGCCTCACCGGATTCTCCCAGCGCGTAGGCCACGATGGCGGTGTCCCAAACCACCGAAAAGCAGGGCTGGAAGAAGAAGCCGCGATCGTCGTCCACCAGCAGATTCATGAACTGATCTTCGGCTTCCACGCGATCCGGATGGTTCTTGGGATATTCCAGCAGATCGAGCATCATGATGGTGTACATCATGGACGGGTAGATAGCGCCCAGACCGCCGGAATAGCGAGCGTGCTCGAGCACCCATTGCTCGGCCAAGTGGATGGCCCGGGTGCGGATGACGCGGGGGCAAAAACGGTCCCACAACTTCAGAATCCGGTCGGCCTTCAGGAAGAAATTGCGCCAGCCGAAGAAGCCTTCGTTATTCGAAAACGTGAGCGGCACGCCGGGAACGAAAAGCTCGTCGAGAGTGAATCCGGCCGGCACAGGGCGCTCAATATTAGAGGAGCGCAGTACCGAGAGCGGGATCACGATGGCCCTGGTCCACGAGGACATCTCGTAAATCAGATTCCCGAGGAGCATCATTTCGGGAGGAATGGAGGGGGCGTGCTCGCGCGGGTACAAGCCGAACAAGCTGAGATTGATCTTGACGTAGCTGTTGGCGGCTTGCAGCCCGCCCAGCGCCAGAATACGCTCCCGCGCGCGGACCAGATCGGGGTCGTCGAAGGCCAGGCCGGAGAGCTTCAGCGCAGTGTAAGCCTTGATGGTGGCGCTGACCTCGGATGGGCCGTGGGCGTAAATATTGAATCCGCCGTCGGGCAACTGGCGCGAGAGAATGGAGCGAGCGGCCTTGGCGATGCGGCGCTTTGGCGGGTGGGTTCCAGACTGCCGTTTTGCGGTGGATTCAGCCACAGCTCAAGCAGTACGTAATCGGATTCGAGGGTTGTGTCGGCCGTCAGTTCGGCCCACCAATAGCCCTCGCCCGACTGCTGCGAGAGCAGGTGCGCGGCGGCCCGACGCATGCTTTCGCGCGCCGAATCGAGTAGAGCTTCCGCGATTTGCAGACTAGGGCTCATACGCGCGCGCTGGTTTGAATCTGGACGGTCTTCAATTGCGGGGCGCGGGCCAGCTCACTGGGCAGGTTGAAGCGCACGTCCTCCTCCTTGATTTCCATCTCCTCCAGATCGGAATAGCCGCGCTCACGCAGCGACCCGATCAGGTCCTCCACCAGGTTCTCCGGTGCCGAAGCTCCGGCAGTTACTGCCACCGTTTCGACACCGTCGAGCCATTTCGACTGCACTTCGCCTAAATCGTCGATCAGGTAGGCGGGGACGCCGATTTTCTGGCAAACCTCCACCAAACGCCGGGAATTCGAACTGTTTTGCGATCCCACCACAAGCAACATCTGGCACAAGGGCACCACGGCTTTCACCGCCAATTGGCGGTTTTCGGTAGCGTAGCAGATATCCTGCGCGGCCGGCCCCTGAATCCTTGGAAATCTCTCTTTTAGACGCTCAACGATCTCGCGGGTTTCATCCAGGCTGAGAGTGGTCTGTGTAATGAACGAAATACGCTCCGGGTCCTTGATGTTGAGCCGGTCCACATCCTCCGGAGAAGAAACCAGGATAGTGGATTCCGGAGCCTCACCCAGGGTCCCGATCACTTCGTCATGATCCTTATGCCCAATCAAGATGATGGTGTATCCCTTGCGCGCGAATTTCACCGCCTCGAGATGCACTTTGGTGACCAAAGGACAAGTGGCGTCTATCACCTTGAGATCGCGGGCGCGGGCGTCGCTTCGGACGGACGGCGCCACGCCATGGGCGCTGAAGATCACTCGGGCCCCGGTGGGTACTTCGTCGAGCTCCTCGATAAAGATCGCCCCGGCGCCACGCAACTCATCCACAACGTGCCGGTTATGGACAATTTCCTTGCGCACGTAAATGGGCGCGCCGTACAGATTCAAGGCGATCTTGACCACGTCGATGGCGCGCACAACTCCGGCGCAAAACCCCCGTGGCCTCAACAGGATAATCTTCTTGCCCGAAGCAGACATAGAATACAAATTATTATAACAGAGCCGTTAGGGCTGCAATCAAACCGGCTGTCAGACATCCCCACGCGAACCAATCCCCGTGGCCGGTATAGAACGTAGTCCCCTGCAGGTACTGGGAGTGCATGTCGGCTGCCAATTGCCGATAGGGTTGCAACCGTTCCGTAACGCGGCCGGCGGGATCGATCATAGCGGTGATGCCGTCGTTGGTGGAGCGCAAAATCCAGCGCCGGTTTTCGGCCGCCCGCATGCGCACCAGCTCCAGATGCTGCTCCCGCGCGGAGCTGTGGCCGAAATAACCGTCGTTGGATAGATTGATCAGCATCTCCGCGCCGTCGCGAGCGGATTGGCGCACCAGGTCCGGGAAAGCGGATTCATAGCAGATGAACACACCCAGGCGGTGACTGGCGACGGGGAAAATCACGATGCGATCGCCGGGCACGAAGTCGCTGGTTTCCTTGGTGATGCGGTTGACCCAGCCGAAGGGCGGCGGCACGTATTCGCCGAAGGGGACGAGGTTGATTTGATCGTAGCGGTCGACGATGGCGCCTTCGGGATTCACCAGAAATGCGGAGTTGAGAGGCTCGCCTCGGGGATTGGGAGCGACGCCGTTGAAGATCAGGGAGGCGTGCGAGTCGCGGGCGATATCGGCGACAAAGGCGCGGAACGACGCAGTGAGCTCAAAGGGAGCGGGCCACTCCGGCCAGACGATTAAGGAAACGCCGCTCGCGTGCGACAGCTGCTCCATTTGCTGCTCCAGCTCCCCCAGAGATTCCGAGGTGAAGTTGGCTTCGGTGTCGACATTGGGCTGCACGACACGAATGGTCTCAGAGGGTTGAACGGGACGGGGCAGAGCGGGCAGCAGCGGCAGGGCCAGCAGTGGGACGACCCAAGCCAGTTGCAGGCGAGGACGGCGCAATGCAATCAGCGCGATGGCGCAGCCGAGCATGGCAAACACGAAGGACAGGCCATAGACTCCGGTGAAGGGGGCCAGGCGCAGGACGTCGGGCATGTCGATCCCGGCGTTGCCCAGATCGAGCCAGGCGAAACCGAAGGGGCCATGCGTGCGCTCAATCCCGGTCCATAGCGCAGCGGCGGCCGGCACGGCCCAGGGTTTGCGCATTACGGTCCCGACGAGCGTGGCGAACAGCGCCATGTGCAGGCCTTTAAGAACGGCGAAGAGCACGAACGTCACCCAGCTCAGCCAATCGCCCAGTCCGCCGTGAACTGCCAGTACGGCTTGAATCCAGTAGCACACCGAGAACCAGAACACGATTCCGGCAGCCCAGCCAAACAGGAATCGCCGCTTCCAGGAGAGCTCCCGCGCACAGGCGATCAGAATCGGCGCCAGGGCCAGAGGGGCGATCCAAGTCAGATTGAAGCGGGGGAAGATCAGAACCAGGAGCAGCGCGGAGACCAGCGACAGTCCAAGATTGATAAGCTGTCGGCTCCGATTTACAAGCTGTCCGCTTGGATTCATGCGTGGGAAGCTTGCTCGCGGACCAGATCCGCCATGTAGGAGCTGCGCACCAGGGGTCCGCTGAAGACCATCTTGAAGCCGAGCGACAGGCCGTAGTCGCGATACGCCGCGAAGCGCTCCGGAGCGATGTACTCGGCGACGGGAAGGTTGCGGCGCGCGGGCTGGAGATATTGACCCAGCGTGACCACATCGACTTGGGCGTCGCGGAGATCCTGAAGAAGCTGCTCGACTTCGGCGGGCGTTTCGCCCAAGCCGAGCATGGCGCCCGATTTGATCAGAGCCGCGGATTTGTCTTTGGCGAAGCGCAGGACGGCGAGCGATTGCCGGTAATCGGCCTGCGGGCGAACGGTGCGGTACAATCGCGGCACCGTCTCGACGTTGTGATTGAAGACTTCGGGCGAGGCGTCGAGGACGCGGGCGACAGCGTCGAGACGCCCGCAGAAATCGGGTGTCAGCGTTTCCACGCGAGCTTGCGGGAGTGCGCGCTTCACTTCCCGCACGGTTTGTGCAAAGTGCTCCGATCCGCCGCCGGGGAGATCGTCGCGATTGACGCTGGTGATGACGACGTAGCGCAGACGCATGGCCTGAGCCATGCGAGCCACGTGCGCGGGCTCCTCAGGATCGAGCGGGCCGGGATGACGGCTCTTGGGCACGGAGCAGAATCCGCACCCGCGCGTGCACAGATTGCCCAGGATCATAAACGTCGCCGCGCCGCGGTGGAAGCATTCGTGCAGGTTGGGACAGCGCGCGGATTCGCACACGGTGTGCAGGCGCAGGCGGCGAAACTCGCTCTTCAGATCGTGGACGGATTCGAAATGGCTGGCGGGGTTTCTGAGCCAGGCGGGCAGGCGGGGACCGGGAGGTGGCGAGCTCTCGAGCCGAATGAGGCGCTCAGGCGGACACGGGCCGTCCATGCCTAAAACTTTTTTGGGATGGCGGCTTTTCCCTGAAACCCCTTGCCTGTGAGCTCATCCTTGGTCTTGTTCAGTTCGCCGGAAGGCACGGGGCCGACCAGCACGCGAAACAGCCCGGGTTTCTCGGGAACCTCGGCATCGAGCGCGGGAAAACTGTTCTTGCGAAGCACCTCCACTTCGGCATCGGCATCATGCTTGGTGGTGGCGACCAGCTGCAAATAGGTCTGCCCGGGGACGGGTCCGTTGGTTTGCGGCGGCGCGGGACGAGACTTGTCCGCCTTGGCGGCGTCGCGCTCTTTCGCAGCTTCGCGTTTCGCAACCGCCGGCTCAGATTTGGAAGTCGAAGGCTTGGTGGGCTCAGGCTTGGGAGGCTCGGGTCTGGGCTCGGCAGGCTTTTGGACCGCCGTCTCGACGGGTTTGGAAGGCTCCGCCGCGGGCGAGGCGTCGGATTGCGGCGAATCGTTCGAGGCTGGGTTAGCGGAGGGAACCGGCGATTCCACCACCAGCGGCGTCTATGTCGGCGTCTGCCAGGCGGTTAAAGGCCATGGCCGCCGAGCGGGCAGCCAGCATGGCCACGCAAATCCAAAACAGGGTGCGGCCCGTGGGCAGGCCGTTGGCGGCGATGACCGCCCCGGTAAGTCCGAAGGGCAAAGTGAGAAACGAATGCTCCCACTTGATCATCTCTAAAGTGACGCGAATGTTATGTAGGACTCTACGCAGCATGGGTTTAGGCGTCCCGCCGCAGGGGCCGGGCACTTGGTTATTGTATCCGGCCCGGCGTTGATTGTGTATGCCGCTTGTGTACGCCAGGCGCGGCAGTTGCGCTAGAATGGAGTTGCGATGGCAGAAGCTATGTACCCCGCCGCGGCAGCGCGGCACCCCTTCCACACCGACGATGCAAAGCTGCGCCCGATTTACGACAAGGTAATGGCCGGCACTCGTTTGGACACCGCTGACGGGCTCGCCCTCTACCGCTCTCCCGACGTGCTGGCCGTAGGCTGGCTGGCGAATTATGTGCGCGAGCGGATGCACGGCAACGTGACGTACTTCAACGTCAACCGGCACATCAACCACACCAACGTCTGCGTGGCGGCCTGCCGGCTGTGCGCCTTTGGACGCAAAAAGGGAACCGACGGCGCCTACACGATGGACCTCGAAGAGGTCTTTCGCTCGGCGGCCAGCGGTTACACCGAGGCCGTGACGGAGTTCCACATCGTCGGCGGACTGCATCCCGACCTGCCGCTGCAATACTTCACCGACATGCTCAGCGGGCTGAAGCAGCGCTTTCCCCAGGTGCACCTGAAGGGCTTCACCATGGTGGAGATCTCCTTCTTCGCCAAGCTCAACAAGCTGACCGTCGTCGAGGTCTTGCAGAAGCTGAAGGCCGCGGGCCTCGACAGCATGCCCGGCGGCGGCGCGGAAATCTTCAGCGAGCGCGTGCGGGCCATCATCTGCGACCACAAGATTGACGGCAACGAGTGGCTGGACGTGGCGCGTGAGGCGCACAAACTCGGCATCCGCAGCAACGCCACCATGCTCTACGGCCACATTGAAGACGACGAAGACCGGGTGGATCACCTGATGAAGCTGCGCGCTTTGCAGGATGAGACCAAGGGCTTCCAGACCTTCATCGGACTCAGCTTCCACCCCGACCACACCGTGCTGCAGCACCTTCCGTGGACGACCGGGATGCTGGACCTGAAACAGATCGCCGTGGCCCGGCTGGTGCTCGATAACTTCCCGCACATCAAGGCCTACTGGCAGATGCTGACGCCGAAGATCGCGCAGATTGCGCTGCGCTTTGGCGCCGATGACATTGACGGCACGGTGGTGGAAGAGAAGATTTATCACGACGCCGGAGCCACCACGCCGCAGGGCATGACGCGCCAGGAGCTTTGCCGCCTGATCGAATCCGCCGGCCGCGTGCCGGTGGAGCGCGACACGCTCTACCATCCCGTGACGCGCGATGGCGACACGGTGACGGTGAGCGCGTAGGTCTCAACGAGAGAGAAAATTGGCCGCTGCCTTCGGGCGGCGGCTTTTTTCTGCTTGATGACAAAGTTGAATAAAAGGAAATGTCATTGCGACCGAAGCGCCGCAGGCGCGTAGTGGCGTGACCTTTTGTTTTGCCCTGCTTGTTTTGCTCACAACTAGAAACAAATGGTGGTTCGACTCAGCACCCGAACGACGGGTGCTGCGCTCACCATGACATTTCGTAAGTTTGAGATGACCTTTTCATGCAGTAATACGTTTCAATCATTGCTTCTTCATGCAGTGATTCGTTTCAATCGTTGCTTCGCGTTCACAGCAGGCGGGTCATCAGCCGGCGCGCCTCGGGGCCGAGCAGTTCGCGCAGGCGATTCAGGGCCTTGTGGTGGATCTGCGAGACCCTGGATTCGGTTTTGCCGATGCTCTTGGCGATGCGCGCCATCGTCCATTCCTTGAAGTAGTAGCAGGCGAGCACGTTGGCCTCGTCGGGCGGCAGCTGATCGAGGTAGCGGCGCAGCTCGTGGCGCGTCTCCTTTTGGTGGCACAGCGCGTCGGGACGCTTCTCGGGATTGTCGGCCACGCTCTCCTGCACGCTCAGCCGCTCGCTGTCCTCCTGCGGCTCAAACTCCACCTCCTGCAACTCCTGCACGGCCTGGGCAAACTCGTAGAAGGTGTTCAGGTCCATGCCCATGCTGTCGGCGACTTCTTCGCTGCTGGGGCGCCGGCCCAGCTTGCCCTCCAGCCCGCGGGTGGCGTTATCCAACTTCTGCTGGCGGGTGCGGAAGTAGCGCGAGGCCCAGTCGAGCTCGCGCAGGCTGTCAAAGATGGCGCCGGTGATGCGGATGCGGGCGTACTGCCGGAAGGTCATGTTGGGGCGGGAGAGGTAACGGCGCGCGGCATCCATCAGCCCGAGTGAGCCGGCCTGGATGAGGTCGTCGAGCTGCACCGAGGGTGGCAGACGGCGCAGGATGGAGCGCGCCACCTGCTTGACGTCGTCCAGATGCGCCAGCACCATCTCTTCCTGCTCGTCGGGGGTGAGCGGTGCAGAGGGCGGGGCATCGGCAGTGACCGGCGGAGCGAAGGGGAATCCACTGAACTCCGGTGTCAGTTGTGGTGAGGTCACTGTGCCATCTCTCCCATGCGCACGGACTCCCGTGGGCTGTGGCCGCGGCGCGGAGGAGCGCGGCATGGCCATCGCCGGGTGGGAGATATCCGTCTGGGAGCTTCATCGGCAGGGCGGCGCATGGGCTTGAGGGCAGGAGGTTTGAGCGATGGCCTTGCCAAAACAAAAGCCCCGCCAGCCGCCGGAGAGGCAGCCGCGCGGGGCCAAACTGCGGGCCAAGGGAACGGTCTAGCTGGCGGCCGCCTCCCAGCCTTTTTCGGCCTTGACCAACACCATGAAGGACTTGCTGGCGCCCTTGTGGTAATTGTTGGCGCCGTGCTGGTCAATCAGCACGCTGCGTTCATACAGGCTTAGGGCCTGTACATTCTTGCTGTCCACGTCAAACAAATCGCCGGCCGGAGTGGTCACCCACTGCCAGGTGTATTCCACCTGGAAATGGCCCTGGCTCAGTTTTGTGATGTTGCCGGTGGAGACCATTTTGCGCGTGGCCAGCGGCACCACGTAGAGCGTGGTGTCATTCTTGTCCGGAATTGTTTGTACGCCCGGCACGGTGGCCAGCAGCTCCTTACCCTGCGGCGTCAACTCCACCAGTGCGGCGTAGCCCTTGCCTTTGCCCACCTTCAGCAGGCCGCAGCTGGTCAGCAGCTTGTACTGCGGATCGCTGGGCTTGTCCGGGGCGTTGTAGCTGACCATGCCGGTGTGGAAGCTGACCGTGGCCGGAGGCATGGACTTGACGCGGGAATCAATGGCGGCCGCCGCCTCTTCCGGCTTCACGGTCTGCCTGCTCTGGAAGATGACTACCCCGAATCCCCCAACAAAGAGTCCTACTAAAAGCACAATCATCAGGAAGGGACCCCAATTGGATCCTTCTTTCTGTTCCATCTCAATTTCCTGCTCGAACATACAGGCACCCTCCATCTCTAGGAAGACCGCGTTCTGCGCAGAGGTAACAACCTCTGCCGGCGTCATCATATGCCCGTTTTGCCTGCCCGATGCACAAAAATCATCGCCCAAAGGGTACCCGTCAGGCACTGTCCGGAGGAGCGCTTCCACATAGCGCTGAAGTGGTACACCCGGTGGCGGAAACTCTGCTTTTGGCGATTCAAAAAGGGCAGCCGGAGTGGGAGAAAATGCTGATAACCTGCCTGACAGGTTACATTGCGTCTGCCGGCAGGGTAGAATATCGAGTTGCAATCGGCAGCTTTTGAGAGGCATAGCAGAGTGAATCCGACCGAACGAAATGAGCAGGTGGAGCAGGAAGTATTGGAAACCCGGGAATGGCTGGATTCCCTGGATTACGTTCTGGAGCACGGCGGCCCGGAGAGAGCGGGCAGGTTGCTGCAGCAGTTGGAATTACACACGTCGCGCTCGGGCTATCGCATGCCCTTCACGGCCACCACTCCCTACCAGAACACCATTCCCAGCACCAGCCAGCCGCCCTTCCCGGGCAACCAGGAACTGGAGCGGCGAATCAAGAGTCTGGTGCGCTGGAACGCCCTGGCCATGGTCATGCGGGCCAACAAGCGCTCGGAGGGCATCGGCGGACACATCAGCTCGTTCGCCTCTGCGGCCACGCTGTATGAAGTTGCCTTCAATCACTTCTTCCGCGCGCAGACCCCCGATGGCGACCGCGACCTGGTTTACTTCCAGGGACACGCAGCGCCGGGCATCTACGCCCGCGCATTTCTCGAAGGCCGCATCAGCGAGAAGCAGTTGGAGAACTTCCGCCGCGAGATGGCCGAAGGCGGCGGACTGAGTTCGTATCCGCATCCGTGGCTGATGCCCAACTTCTGGGAGTTTCCCACGGTCTCGATGGGACTGGGTCCGATCCAGGCCATCTACCAGGCGCGCTTCAACCGTTACCTGGAAAACCGCGGCCTGAAGCAATGCCACCAGGGCAAGGTGTGGGCATTCCTGGGCGACGGCGAGACCGACGAGCCGGAGTCGCTGGGCGCCATCACGCTGGCCTCTCGCGAGCGGCTGGACAACCTGATCTTCGTGGTCAACTGCAACCTGCAAAGGCTCGACGGCCCGGTGCGCGGCAACGGCAAGATCATCCAGGAGCTGGAGGCGATCTTCCGCGGCGCGGGCTGGAACGTCATCAAGGTTCTGTGGGGCACCGACTGGGATGCGCTCATCCAGAACGACCGCGACGGACTGCTGGTCAAGCGCATGGGCGAGGTCTGCGACGGCCAGTACCAGAAGATGTTCGTGGAAAGCGGCGCCTACTTCCGCAAGAACTTCTTCGGCACCGATCCGCGGCTGCTGAAGATGGTGGAGCACCTGAGCGACGAGCAGATTGAGAAGCTCCGCCTGGGCGGCCACGACCCCATCAAGATGTACACGGCCTACAAGGCCGCGGTGGAGCATACCGGCTCGCCGACGGTCATCCTGGCCAAGACCATCAAAGGCTACGGACTGGGCGAGAGCGGCGAAGGCCGCAACATCACGCACCAGCAGAAAAAGATCAACGACGAGGAGCTGGCGATCTTCCGCTCGCGCTTTGGCATTCCCATTGCCGACGAGCAGCTGCACGACGCGCCGTTCTACCGCCCGTCGGAGGACAGCGACGAGATCCGCTACATGCGCGACCGCCGCAAGCAACTGGGCGGCTATCTGCCGGAGCGCAAAATGCGCGCCGCCAAGCTGGAGCCGGTGAACCCGGAGCTGTTCGCGGAGTTCTCCGGCGGTACGGCCGATCACAAGGTTTCCACCACGATGGTACTGGTGCGCATGATCGCCAAGATGCTGCGCGATCCGAAGATCGGCAAGCTGATTGTGCCGATTATTCCGGACGAGGCGCGCACCTTCGGCATGGAGGCGCTCTTCCGCCAGGTGGGCATCTACTCCAGCGTGGGACAGATTTACGAGCCGGTGGACATGGACACGCTGCTCTACTACAAGGAGGCCAAGGACGGCCAGATTCTTGAAGAGGGCATCACCGAGGCGGGCGGCCTGAGTGAGTTCATCGCCGCCGGAACCTCGCCCGCGCACCACGGCATCAACACGATTCCGTTCTTCGTCTACTACTCCATGTTCGGCCTGCAGCGTGTGGGCGATTTGGTGTGGGCCGCCGGAGATCAGCGCGCCAAGGGCTTCCTGTGCGGAGGCACGGCCGGACGCACGACGCTGGCCGGTGAAGGCCTTCAGCATCAGGACGGACACAGCCATCTGCTGGCCTACCCGGTGCCGAACCTGTTGGCCTACGATCCCGCGTTCGCCTTTGAGCTGGCGGTCATCGTGCAGGAAGGCATTCGCAGGATGTACGTGGAGCAGCAGGACATCCTGTACTACATCACGGTGATGAACGAGCCGTGGACGCAGCCGGCGATGCCGGAGGGCGCCGAAGAAGGCATCCTGAAGGGGCTTTACCGCTTCCAGAAGTCGAAGCTGAAAAACGCGAAGCACCACGCGCAACTGCTGGGCTCGGGCGCCATTCTTCTGGAGACCCTGAAGGCCGCCGAGATATTGGAGACCAAGTTCAAGGTGGCGGCCGACGTGTGGAGCGTGACCAGCTACAAGGAGCTCTACCGCGACGGCAACCACTGCGAGCGCTGGAACATGCTGCATCCCGGCGACAAGCCGAAGGTGCCGTGGGTGGCCGCACAACTGAAGGATGCCGATGGTGTTCTGGTGGCCGCGAGCGATTACGTGAAGGCCCTGCCGGAGTCGGTGAGCCAGTGGATGCCGCGTCCGCTGATTGCGCTGGGCACGGATGGCTATGGCCGCTCGGAGAGCCGCGCCAGTTTGCGCGACTTCTTCCAGGTGGACGCCAAGCACATTGTGCTGGCCGCGCTCACCGGATTGCTGCACGAAGGCCATCTGAAGCCAGCCGAAGTCAAGGCGGCAATCAAGGAACTGGGCATCAACCAGGAGAACCTGGACCCGTTCATCGCGTAGGCTACGGCCAAAGGTAAAAAGACAACGGCGAAACGGCATGTGGCTGCGGCCATCGAGTGGCTACAGCGAGCGAAAGGAATCACAGTGGCGCAGGAATTCAAGCTTCCAGAGCTGGGCGAGAACATTGAGGCCGGCGACGTGGTGCGCGTGGCCATCACGCCGGGCGAGTCGGTGAAAAAGGGACAGACGGTCGTTGAGCTGGAGACGGACAAGGCGGTCGTCGAGGTTCCGGCCGAAGTGGACGGCGTGGTGGAAGAGGTGAAGGTCGCCAACGGCCAGCGCCTGAAGGTGGGCGACGTGCTGTTTACCTATGCAGCCGCGGCGGCGGAGGCAAAGGCCGAGGCTGCGGTGGTGGCTGGAGTGGCGAAGGAAGCGGCGAAGTCAGAGACAAAATCCGAAGCCAAGTCCGCCAAGGCTGAGAAAAAATCTTCATCTGCGGGCAAGGCGGAGATCGTCGAGCTGAGGCTGCCGGAGCTGGGCGAGAACATCGAAGCCGGAGACGTGGTCAGCGTGACGGTGAAGAGTGGCGACCAGATCGCGGCAGGGCAGACGATTCTCGAACTGGAGACCGACAAGGCCGTCCTGGAAGTTCCCAGCACGCTCACCGGCGAGGTCAAGGAAGTGAAGGTCGCGGTGGGGCAGCGCCTCAAGGTGGGCGAGGTCATTTTGACCATCGCCGCCGTGGTGGCCGCAGCCGAGCCCGCTGTGGCCGCTGAGCCGGAGCTCGAGGCCCCGGTTGCGCACGCCGCCGATCAGGATTCGATGGCCATGGCGCGGCACACCTTCCGCTCGGCGCGGAACTTTGAAGGCAAGAGCGAAGAGCAGGCTCTGCCGCCGGATATTCCCAGCGACGCCCAGTTGCGCGCACGTGCCGCGGCAGAGACCAAGCGCGGACCGCTGAAGGATCAGCGCAACGTTCCGGCCGCTCCGATTGTGCGCCAGTTGGCGCGCGAAATTGGCGTGGACATTTACATGGTGAAGGGCAGCGGGCCGGGTGGACGCATCAGTGAGGCCGACGTGAAGGCCTTTGCCAAGGCGACCTTTACCCGCATGGCCGACCCCGCGGGCAACGTGCAGGTCAGCGGCACGGGCGCCGGCAAAGTGGTGGTCAAGCTGCCGGACTTCAGCCGCTGGGGCAAGATTGACAAGCAGCCGCTGCGCGGCGTGCGCCGCAAGACCGCCGAGCACCTGGCCGTGGCATGGAACGTCATTCCGCACGTGACGCAGTTCGACAAGGCGGATGTGACCGACCTGGAAGAGCTGCGCAAGCGTTTCGCACCCAAGGCGGAGGCCGCCGGCGGCAAGATGACGATGACGGCCATCGCGCTGAAGGTGGTGGCGTCGGCCTTGCGGGCCTTCCCGCAGTTCAACGCCAGCATTGACACCGTGGGCGAAGAGATCATCTACAAAAAGTACGTGCACATTGGCGTGGCCGTGGATACCGATCGCGGACTGCTGGTCCCGGTGCTGCGCGACGTGGACAAGAAGAACATCATCGAGCTGGCGGTGGAGCTATCGGCCATCAGCAAGAAGGCGCGCGACAAAAAGCTCTCCGCCGAAGACATGGAGGGCGGCACCTTCACCATCACGAACCTGGGCGGCGTCGGCGGCACGGCATTCACGCCCATCGTCAACCACCCGGAGGTGGCGATCCTGGGCATGTCGCGCTCGCGGCTGGAGCCGGTGTGGATCAACGGCAAGTTTGAGCCGCGCACCATGCTGCCGCTGTCGCTGTCGTATGATCATCGCATCATTGACGGAGCGGACGCGGCGCGCTTTGTGCGCTGGATTGTGGACGCCTTGGAGCAGCCATTCCTGCTCTCGGTGCAGGGCTAACAGAGACATTCCGGCTGCGCGCGAAGTGGCAGCCAACTTCATGTGGGAAGCGAGATTATGGCGAATACGAACCAGAAAGTGGCAGTGATTGGCGGCGGGCCGGGAGGCTATGCCGCGGCATTCCTTGGGGCCGACCTTGGCCTTGACGTGACGCTGATTGACCTGGAGAAGAATCCCGGCGGCGTCTGCCTGTACCGCGGCTGCATTCCGTCGAAGGCACTGCTGCACGTGTCGGCCTTGATCACCGAGAGCAGGCACGCGGCCAGCTGGGGCGTGGAGTTCGGCGAGCCCAAGGTTGATATCGCCAAGCTGCGCGCATTTAAAGAAGGCGTGGTGGCCAAGCTGACCGGCGGGCTGGGCATGATGAGCAAGCAGCGCAAGGTCACCTACATCCAGGGCGAGGCCACGTTCGTCAACTCGACTACCGTGAAGGTGAAGAAGACGGCGGGCGGCGAAGAGACGTTGAAGTTCGACAAGATCATCATCGCCACCGGCTCGTCTCCGGCGCGGCCCGGCCCGCTGTCCGCCACCGGCGCGAACATTCTGGATTCCACCGGCGCTCTGGATTTGAAGGACGTGCCGAAGACGTTTCTCGTCATCGGCGGCGGCTACATTGGACTGGAGCTGGGCACGGTGTACGCCACGCTGGGCAGCAAGGTGGACGTGGTCGAAATGACTCCCGGACTTTTGCCGGGCGCCGACCGCGATTTAGTTCCGCCGCTGCAGAAGCGCCTGGAAAAGCTTTTCAGCAAGATCATGCTGAACACGGCCGTGACCGCGTTGAAAGATGAGATCAGCAAGGTGAAGGTCACCTTCAAGCTGCCGGATGGCAAGGTGGAAGAGAAGACCTACGACAAGGTGCTGGTCAGCGTGGGACGCCGCCCCAACAGCAAGGTTCCGGGGCTGGAGACGACGAAGGTCAAGGTCAACGAGCGCGGCTTCATCGTGGTGAACAAGCAGTTACAGACCGACGATCCTGCGATCTACGCGGTGGGCGACGTGGCCGGCGATCCGATGCTGGCGCACAAGGCCGCGCACGAAGGCCGCACCGCCATTGAGCACATCCTCGGGCACAAGGTGGAGTTCGCACCCTACGCGATTCCGGCCGTGGTCTTCACCGATCCGGAGATTGCATGGGCCGGGTTGACGCAGGCCGAGGCCGAGGCCAAGGGCATCGAGGTGGAGATCGTGAAGTTCCCGTGGGCCGCCAGCGGCAGGGCCGTTACGCTGGACCGCACCGAGGGGCTGACCAAGCTGCTGATTGACAAGAAGACCGAGCGCGTACTGGGCGGCGCCATCGTCGGCCCCGGCGCGGGAGACATGATCGCCGAGATCGTGCTGGCCATCGAAATGGCGGCGACGGCCTACGACATCGGCCACACCATCCATCCGCACCCCACGCTATCGGAGACCGTGATGGAGGCCAGCGAGATTTTCTACGGAACCTCGACCGACCTCTATCGTCCGAAGCGGAAGTAAAGCTCTTGAGGTTTTAGAGCCGATACAAGGTCTCTGCTTTGCGGCAAACAGAAAGCCCGGCTTGGCGGCCGGGCTTTTTATTGGAATTGATAAGTGTAGATATAGGCTCAGCGCGCGGGCTTGTACACAACGTTGCGCAAGAACTCCAGGGCCTGCGCGACGGTCATGGCCGGCACCGCGCGATAGTCCCAACTGCTTTCGCTCTCGTCAATGTGGACGGGTTTGACCATGACGAGGCGGCCATCGAAGCTGAGGGCCAGGTGCTGGACGCCCCAGTGCTTGCCCACTACGCGGGCCTGCGCAATCTCAATGTGGCCCTGGCCCAGGCGGCCGAGGATTCCCCATCCGAAGGTGACATCCTTGTAGAGCGTGCCGTCAATGTGCGCCAGGCGGAGGTCCTCGCGGTCAATCAGGATGGTGGCCTTCATGCCTTCCAGAATCTGCGACTCGAAGTTCTGCGGCGAGAAGCCGGGGTTGGGCTGGCAGTCCAAATGCAGGTTGCGGTCATCGCGCTGGGCGGTGTTGTACTCGCAGCGGAAGGCGTCGGGCAGCGCGTTCAGCAGACGCTCGATATGCAGCTCGTCGTCCTTCTGGTGCTTGGCTTTCTCCTGCATCTTGCCGGGATCCAGCAGGCGGTTGATGCGGTCGTCGTCCAGCCTGCGCTCGTCGGCGGTGAGTGGGCGGTCGTTGATGGCCACGGTGCGGCTCAGGATGCCCACGGGAGTGCTGACCATCAGCTTGGTGGCCGAGCCGCGCGACTTTTGCAGGCGGTCGGTCCAAAGATAATAGCCATCCCTGGCGGCGGCGCTCTTCTCGGCCTCCACGGCGCGGCGCAGGATTTCGTTGGCCGGCGCATTGGGCACGGTCGCGCGGTCTGCCGCGCATAGAGTTGCGGGCATCGCGAGCGCCAACAGAAGCATCCATTGTGCGAGGCGCCGGCGCGCCGGGCGCTGGAGTGCGAGATGCTGGAGTGCAGAAAGCGGGTTTGCGGAAAACCGTGCGCGCGAAGACAAGTGTGAAGTCATCTGCGGCTATTATCCGCGATGGAGGCGCCGGGTCTCAAGTGCGGTGTGGCTTTCCGCAAGATGGCGACGGGGCACGAGCGCGCACCGAAAGTTGCGTGGCGCGGATAAAACGTAGAGACTGATGGGTTATGTCGAAGGCGTCAGATCATTCGTCGGGCAATCCGCCGGGCAGTGCATCCGGCTGGCCGGGGTGGGAGTGCGGCGCGCCGGTGGTGGCCGTCTGCGGCTATTCCGGCAGCGGTAAGACGACCCTGCTGGAAGCGGCCATCGCGAAGTTCGCGGCGGAAGGCCTGCTGGTGGCGGCCATCAAGCACGACGCGCACGGCTTCCAGGTGGACCGCGAGGGCAAGGACAGCGACCGTTTCTTCCGCGCCGGGGCGACGGTTGTGCTGCGCGGCGCCGGTGAGCAGTTCGAGCGGCGCGGCGCAAACTCTCTGCTGCCCTTGGAGGCGACGCTCGGGCGGCTGGGCTCCGCGCACGATCTGCTGCTGGTGGAAGGCCACAAGGACGTGGCGCTGCCGAAGATATGGCTGTGCGCCGAGGGTGAGAGCGCGCCTCCGCCGGAGGTAGTGAACGTGCTGCGCGTGCTGCCCTGGGATGGCGAACGGCGGGCGGCCTTCCGTGAATTTCTGCGTGAGTGGCTGCCCCGGGCTTGGCGCGCGAGAAAGCTGTGCGGAGGATTGCTGATCGGCGGACGCAGCTCTCGCATGGGGCGTCCCAAGCAGTTGCTGGAGTTTGGCGGGCGCATGCTGGCGGAGATTGCCGCGGCTGCGCTGCGCGATGGTCCTGGCGAGAAGGCCGTTGCGCTGGGCGCGGGCGAGTTGCCTGCATCGTTGACGACGATGCCAAGGCTGGCCGATGCGCCGGGGTTTTCCGGTCCCGGAGCGGCGCTGATTGCCGCGCACCGCTGGGCTCCCGGAGCAGCGTGGATCGTTGCCGCCTGCGATCATCCGCACCTGCGGGCCGAACACATTGAATGGCTGGCCGGGCAGCGCAGGCCCGGCGTGTGGGCCGTGGTGCCGCGCCAGGCGGATGGACATCCCAGCCCGATGCTGGCCTTGTACGAGCCGCAGGCTCTGGAGTTGATCGAACGGCAGGCGTGCATGGATGCCAGTCGCGATGCGCGTCCGGCGCAGTTGCTGGATTCCGCGCGCACGCTGGTGGTGACGCCTCCGCAGGCGCTGGCCGATGGCTGGAAGAACGTGAACACGCCGGAGGAGTTCGACGCCGAGCGTCCGCGCCCGGCTGCAAATGAGAAGGGGAATTGATGGGGACAGAGAACGATCCCGAGTTGAGCGCTTCAGGCTCTAACGCTCCGGGTTTGGAAGACGCGCGGCAGGTGATTCTGGAGGCGGTGGCACCGCTGGAAGGCGAAGCCGTGGAATTGCTGGACTCCGCGGGGCGCGTGCTGGCCGCCGACCTGGTTGCGCCGTGGCCGCTGCCGCGCTTCAGTAACTCCGCCATGGATGGTTACGCGGTGCGCGCCGAGGATTGTGCGTCCGGTGCGGCGTTGAAGGTGATCGAGTTTGTGCCGGCCGGGCAGTTGCCCACTCGCCGCGTGGAGCAGGGAACGGCCATCAAGATTATGACCGGGGCCATGGTGCCCGAAGGCTGTGACAGCGTGGTTCCCATTGAAGTGGCCGAGGAGCGCGACGGATTGGTGCGCGCGACCGCCGCGGTCAAAGGCGGGCAACACGTACGGCTGGCGGGGGAGGACGTTCAAGAGGGCGAGACCATCTTTGCCGCCGGCCGCCTGGTGCGCCCCTATGAGATCAACATGCTGGCCAACTTTGGAATGTCGCGCGTGGATGTGGTGCGGCGTCCGAGGGTGGCCATTGTGGCCACCGGTGACGAGCTGGTGGAGCTGGGCACGGTGCCGGACGCGGGGCAGATCGTCAACAGCAACGCCTACTCACTGGCGGCCGCCGTGCGCGCCCTTGGAGCGGAGGCCATCCTGCTGGGCATTGCGCGTGACACGGTGGAGAGCCATCGCGAAAAGTTATCTGCCGGGTTGGGCTACGACGCGCTGATCACCTCGGCGGGCATCAGCGTGGGCGAGCGCGACCTGGTGAGCGAGGTGCTCGAATCGCTCGGCGTGCGGATGGTCTTTCACCGCATCAAGGTAAAACCCGGCAAGGCGATGGCATTTGGTGTGCGCAATGGGCGTCCGGTGTTTGCGCTGCCCGGCAATCCCGTGTCCACCATGCTGACCTTTGAGGAGTTTGTGGCGCCGGCCCTGCGCCGCATGATGGGACAGCGGGAGACCGTGCGCCGCCTCTTCCCGGCCATTCTGCAAGCTCCTTTACGTAAGTCCAGGGAATACACAACGCTGGTGCGCATTCGCCTGGAGTGCGCGAACGGCCACTATTTGGCGTTCAGCTCCGGTAAACAGGAGACCGGACTGGTGCGCACCCTGGTGGAGGCCAACGCCGTGGCCATTCTTCCCGCCGGGCGCGAGGACTTCGCCGCCGGTGAAGAGGTGCAGGTCCATACGCTGGAAGGCTTTGGGCTATGAGTCCCACAGCCTATTGACCCATAGGAAACAAGTATTACCTTCGTGACTTCCATGGGAGCCGAAGCGGAGTAGAATAGTACCAGTAAGAAGGCGTACGTCTTCAGGGCGGGGTGTAATTCCCCACCGGCGGTGAAAGCCCGCGAGCGCCTGCGCAAGCAGGGTCAGCAGATCCGGTGAAACTCCGGGGCCGACGGTTAAAGTCCGGATGGAAGAAGACCGCCAAAGTAGAGCGTGCGGAGGTGTATCTCCGCGCGGATCCCCTTGGTGCGAATCGCAAGCCCTGAAACGTTTTTCGTCGAAACATAGAACGAGGAGCGTTTCAAATGTCATCTCTATCTGCCGTTCAGGTTCTGCCGCAGTCCGCGGCCAGCAACTTCCCACATCGTCTGCAACGTGCCATCGCCGATCTGCGGCGCGGTCATCCCGTGCTGCTGGTGGATGACTTCGACCGCGAGAACGAAGCCGATCTCATCCTGGCCGCCGAGAAGGTCACCCCGGCCAGCATGGCCGTGCTCATCCGCGAATGCAGCGGCATCGTCTGCCTGTGCCTTCCCGGCGCCGTGCTGGACCGTCTGCAGTTGCCGCTGATGGTGACCAACAACGAGAGCCGCTATCGCACGGCCTTCACCGTCAGCATTGAGGCCCGCGAGGGCGTGACCACCGGCGTCTCTGCCGCTGACCGCGTGACCACCATTCTCACGGCGATTGCGGAAAACGCGCAGCCGGAAGACCTGGTCAGCCCGGGACACGTGTTTCCGTTGCGCGCCGCCGCCGGTGGATTGCTCGAGCGCCGCGGCCACACCGAGGGCTCGGTGGAGATGGCGCGGCTGGCGGGATTGCAGCCGGCGGCCGTGCTCTGCGAGCTGACCAACCCCGACGGCACCATGACCAAGGGCGATGAGATCACCAACTTCGCCGCGCGCAACAAGATGGTCATCCTCAGCATCGCCGAGCTGGCGGATTACATCCAGAGCGAGGCCGGACGATGAGAGCCCTGGAGCAGGACGCGGTTGCCTTCAACGACGACGCCAACGTGCGCGAGGTGGCGGCCACGCGGCTGCCCACGCGCTGGGGCGAGTTCCGCATGCTGGGTTTTGAGCGCGACACCGCGCACGGCGTGGAAGAAGCGGTGGCCCTGGTGATGGGCGATCCGCAGGAGGGCGCGCCGCTGGTGCGCATCCACTCGCAGTGTTTGACCGGCGATGTGTTCGGTTCGGAGCGTTGCGATTGCGGCGCGCAGCTTGAGCTGGCGATGCAGTTGATCTCCGCCGAGGGCGCGGGCGTGCTGATTTACGAGAAGCAGGAAGGGCGCGGCATCGGATTGATGTCCAAGCTGCGCGCTTACAGTTTGCAGGATGGCGGGCTGGACACGGTGGAGGCCAACGAGCACCTGGGTTTCCCGGCCGACCTGCGTGACTTTGCGCTGCCGGTGGCGATTCTCGGACGCCTGGGTGTGCGGCGCCTGCGCCTGCTGACGAACAATCCGGCGAAGAGCGAGGCGGTGACTGCCGCAGGCGTCCAGGTAGAGGAGCGGATTTCCTGTGAGGTGGCTCCGCGGCCCAGCACCGAGCGCTACATGCGAACCAAGAAGCAGAAGATGGGACACACGCTGACCCGGCTGTAAAAAGGGTTGCGCGTTTAGTGCGAGGCGATCCGGAGCTTTGTCCGCTGGCGGCTGAGGGTGGTGCCTTCCAGGTAGAAGGGTGAGTGGTCGCGCACCAGGCTGACCACGCGCGCCAGCGCCGGCAGCGTGTCGTCGGAGCGATAGGCGAAGAGCAGGTCGAGCATCGGCGGCGGGTCCAGGTCCAGCGGCCGCGTCACCACGCCTTTGGGAACAATCTCATCCACGTACACCGAGAAGAAGCAGAAGCCGAAGCCGGACGCCACCGCGTTCAGCGAGGTCATCAGGTTTTCCGTGTTGAAGCCGCGCGTGAACTTCACTCCGGCGCGGCGCTCGATCTCCTCTGCCACCTCGTGCACGGCCGGCGCGATCTCCGCCGAGATGGAGATCAGCTTCAGCTTGGCCAGCTCCTTCACCGGGATGCGGTCGAGCTCGGCCAGCGGCGAATCCTGCGGGATGACGGCGACAACCTCCTCGCGCATGTACACCTCGCTGGCAATCTCCGGCGAGTTGATGGGGCCGCGCAGGAATCCGGCGCTGATCTCCCTTCGCTGCAGAGCGTGAAGCTGCTCCGGCGCGGTCATGGTCTTCAGCAATAGCTGCAGGTCAGGATGGTTGCGCAGCAGGATGGGCAGGATGTAGGAGAAGATCTTGCCTTCGGGCCCGGGAACCATGCCGAGTGAGATGGTCCACTCTGCGCTTCGAGCCACGGCGCGCGCGGCGGCCAGGGCATCTTCGGTGGCCATCAGCACGGACTTGGCGGCGGGCAGCAGCACGCGGCCGGCCTCGGTCAACTGCAGGCGGTGCTTGTCACGCAGAAACAGGGGAGTGCCGACGATGCTCTCCAGCTGGCGAATCTGCTGGCTGAGCGAAGGTTGTGCGGTATGCAACTGCTCTGCCGCCCGAGTCACGTTCAACTCCTCGGCCACTGCCACGAAGTAGCGAAACAGGCGCAGCTCCATACGGATTTTCCTCGAGCAATAGCGGGATTATATCACAGCGAAAAACAGCGCCGGCTCGCTCCAAACCGGCGCTGCTTCCGTCAGATCGCACTCTCCCGAGGGAGAGCGCAACCACCTAAACCAGGTGCGTCAGGTAATAGATGGCGATTACCACGAACACCGCGCAGGTCTTGATGCAGGTGATGGCAAAGATGTCCTTGTAGGACTGCTTGTGCGTCAACCCGGTGACGGCCAAAAGGGTGATGACCGCGCCGTTGTGGGGCAGGGTGTCCATGCCGCCGGAGGCCATGCTGGCCACGCGGTGCAGGACTTCCATGGGGATGTGAGCTGCGTTGGCGGCGGCGATGAACTGGTCGCTCATGGCGGCCAGTGCAATGCTCATGCCGCCGGAGGCCGAACCAGTGACGCCGGCCAGCACGTTCACGCTCACCGCTTCCTTGACCAGCGGATTGGGGACGTGGCTGAGAGCGTCGCGGATGATGAGGAAGCCAGGCAGGGCGGCGATGACCGAACCAAAGCCGTACTCGCTGGCGGTGTTCAGGCTGGCCAGCAGGGCTCCGCCAATGGCGCTCTTGGTGCCTTCGGCGAACTTGGCGTGCACCTTCTTCCAGCCAAAGACGACCACGGTCAGGATGCCCAGAACCAGGGCGACTTCCACCGACCAGATGCCGACCATCTTGGCGACCGGCACGACGATGGGCTTGGCCGCGGAGGTCAGCTGCAGGGTGATCGAGTCACCGTAGACCTTGGGCAGCCAGCGGGTGATGAGCATGTTGAAGATGCCGACGACGAAGAGCGGCGCGATGGCGATCACCGGGTTGGTCATCTGCGTCAGCTCGATCGGCTCGGGCTCGTTCAGGTGTCCGGTGCCGTAGCCTTCGCCGGCCTTGGCGGCCTGACGACGGCGGATGTCGAGGAAGGTCATGCCCACGATCAGGATGAACAAAGCGCCCAGGGAGCCCAGGATGGGAGCGGCGAAGGCGTTGGTCTTGAAGAACGTGGTGGGGATGATGTTCTGGATCTGCGGCGTGCCCGGCAGCGAATCCATGGTGAAAGTGAAGGCGCCCATGGCGATGGTGGCCGGGATGAGGCGCTTGGGGATGTTGACCTCGCGGAAGAGTTCGACCGCGAAGGGGTATACGGCGAAGACCACCACGAACAGCGAGACGCCGCCGTAGGTGAGCAGCGCGCAGACGGCCACGATGGAGAGCATGGCGCGCGACGGGCCCAGCAACTTGACCACCGAATGCACGATGGACTTGGCAAAGCCGGAGATCTCAATCAGCTTGCCGAAGATGGCGCCCAGCATGAAGACCGGGAAGTAGTTCTTGACGAAGACCACCATGCTCTCCATGAACATGTTGCTGTACACGGGAAGCACGGAGGAAGGGCTGGTTAGCAATACGGCCAACAGGGCGGCGATAGGCGCAAATAAGATGACGCTGAATCCCCTGTACGCAACAAACATCAGGAAAAAGAGTGCGAATAGACAGATAAGAAAGCTCATGAATCCCTCCTGAGGGAGAAAACGTGTAGGCAGAGCCCGGCCAGAGCGGCAGCCTTCTCGGCGGAGCTTGGCGGGGGCAATAGGGCACGCACCAGGGATTCCACGCTGGAAGGAGGCGGAGGCGGGTATGCGCTCGCGCTTGCGCTGCACACCCCGCCCCTCACCGCCCGGCACCACCCATTGGGTGGCGCTTCCTCCACCCGGGCAAGTGGGAGGAGGAAAACCGGGAAAATGTTAGATCTTGGTCAGCCAGCCCGGCAGCTTCACTTCCGCATAGCCGTCGCACACAACTTCGCCGGTCTGCTTGGTGATGACGCAGTCAATCTTGGCGATGGCCTTGGGGCGGATCTCGGCGATGGTGGCAACCAGGGTCACCGTGTCGTTGATGAAGACCGGCATCTTGAAGTTGACCACCTGGCTGAGGTACACCGTGCCGACGCCCGGCATATCCGTGCCCAGCACCTTGCTGATGATGCCGAACAGGATGCCGCCGTGGGCAATGCGCTGGCCAAACTTGGTCTTCTTGGCAAAGTCGTCGTCTTCGTGGATCTTGTTGTGGTCGCCGGTCAGATCGGCGAAGCCATGGACCAGCTTGTCGTCAATCAGCTGGGAATAAGTGCAGGACTGTCCAACTTCAAAGGTAGGAACCGCGGTAGTAGACATTGTGTTTCTCCTTTATAAAAGCCGCCGGCGCTTCAACCTCCGGCGATGATCTGTTGCTAACTGCATCGGAACGTCACGCCGAAGGTGGCGCGGGGATAATTCCAGCTGGTGACGCCGCCATCCTTGCAGACGACGCGGCAGGTACCGCACTCCAGGCAGCCGGCGTACTCAAAGCTGACGTTGCCATCCTTCAGGCGATAGCAGCGTGCCGGACACACCAGCAGGCAGGGCTTGACTTCGCACTTAGTGCAGTACTTGTTGTCCACCAGGATGTGCGGCGTGCCTTCGTCCACGGCGAACTTGTCCAGGGCGAGCAACTCTTCCGGGCTGAACTTTTTGATCGTCATAGGGCACGGAACGCTTTCCAGCCGTCGGCCGCCAACTGGCCGTAGCTTGCATGTTTGCGCACCGTGTTGAGCATTCCCTTCAGCATGGGCGTGGGAACTTTGCCGTCCACGGTGAAGAGGAATTGCAGTGCGTCGTTGGCAAGTTCGGGATAGCCCTGGAAGATGCGGCCAATCTCGAAGATGTGATGGAAGTTGCGGTAGGCCTTCTGGTTGGCAATCAGCAGAAGCTCGTCGAGCTGCCGCATGTACTCGGCGCCGCAGTCGGCGGGTGAGGTTGCCTTCAGCGCCGCATTGGCCGCGGCCAGGCCGCTGACGATTGCCAGGTCCATGCCGCGGATGATGAGGCCGGTGTTGATGCCGAACTGCGCGGCGTCGCCCACCACGAGGAAGCCTTCGCGATAGAGCCGCTTGGGGATGCCGTCGTAGCCGGTCTCCGGAACCAGGTGCGCGCCGTATTCGACGCTGGTGCCGCCCTCGATCAGCGCCTGGATCGCCGGGTGCATCTTGAAGTCCTGGAAGATGTCCTGGATGTGGCGCTTTTGTTTGCCGGCCTGCTCGGGATTGAAGACGATGCCGAGTGAGACGCTGCCCTTGTTGGTGTACAGGAAGGCGCCGCCGCTGATGCCCTCGGTGCAGCCGATGGCCACGCGCGCCGCGCCCTCGGTATCGCTTACGCCGAAGCGCTGGTTGATGACTGCGTCCGGCAGCTCGATGGTCTCCTTGACGCCGACGCCGACTGCGTGGGACGAGGCATCGGGAAAGAGTCCGGCCTTTTGCCCCAGCAGGGAATTGACGCCGTCGGCGGCCACCACGAGGTCGGCGCGCATCTCTTCGTCGCCGAGCTTGATGCCGACGATCTTGCCGTTCTCCTCGATCAGTCCGTCCACCAGCATGCCGGGGACGACCGTTGCTCCGGCGGCTTCAGCCTCCCCGGCGAACCATTCGTCCAACGAGGCGCGAACCACGCTGAACGATTGTGGGACCTTCGCACCCGGCTCGGCGCCGCCTGACTGAACGCCGAAGGCCGGGTTGAAGTAGTCCACGGTCATCGCACTTTCGGCGCCGAGCAGCATAATCTGCTCGCGCACGATCTTGCGCTGCAGCGGAGCACGCTCGTACAGGCCCTGCTCCACCAGTTCCAGTGCGTAGGTGTACAGGCGGCCACCGCTCACGTTCTTGCTGCCCGCGCTGTTGCCGCGCTCCAGCAGAAGAACGTTGCGGCCCGCCTTGGCCAGTGTGTAGGCGCAGGCCGAACCAGCCGGCCCGGCACCCACCACGATTACGTCAAACTTATCTTCGTTATCGTTGGCCATGATGATTGCTACTTCCTGAGAGCTGCCGTCAACAGCGGCAGGACCTCGTAAAGGTCGCCCACGATGCCGTAATCCGCGGCTTCAAAGATGGGCGAGCGTTCGTCGTTGTTGATGGCCACAATCGTCTTCGATTCGCGGCAGCCAACCATGTGCTGCACCTGGCCGCTGAGTCCCGCGGCCAAGTAGAGCTCCGGCTTGACGGTCTGTCCGCTGATGCCGATGTAGCGCTCGATGGGCAGCCAGTGATCGTCTTCGGCGACGCCGCGCGTGCAGGCCAGCTCGGCTCCCAGAACCGCGCCGAGATCTTCGGCCAGCTTGAGGTCCTCCTTGGCGCGGAAGCCGCGGCCGACGGCGATGAGCCGGTTGGCCGTGGTGATATCCACTCCCGCGGAGCTGGTGGAGGTGACGCTATCCACCGTGACGCGGGCATCGGACTTGGCCACCATCTGTTCGATGGGAGCAGCGGCAGCGGCCGCGGTTGGCGCCAGGAAGGTGCGGGCGCGAATGGTGGCCACCGCAGGCAGCGGCAACTCCTCATCGCACACGGCCAGGCCGGCGTAAAGGATGCGCGTGGCCACCAGCTTGCCGCCCTCGATGCGAACGGCCTTGGCGTCGGTGGTCATGCCGGCGTTGAGTCGGGCGGCCACGTCGGCGGCCAGATGCTTGCCGCGCAGGGTTCCGCCGATGAGCACGACGCTGGCCTCGGCCACGAGCGCAGCCAACGGCTCGCCCAGGCCTTCGATCCAGGTGGCACTGTCGCCCACCACCAGGACCTTGTCCGGGCCCAGGGTGGAAAGTTCGGTGGCCTGTGCCGCATCGCGTGCCAGTGCAATCAGCGGCTCGCCGAGTGCGGCCTTCAGTTCCAGGGCCGGGGTGAGCAACTGCGCGGCCAGCGCGCGGTCTTCTGAAAAAATGTAAATTCCTGCCATGACGGTTCGACTCCTAGTCCAGGCCGATCGAGGCCAGGCTCTCTTTGAGCTTGGCCACGTTAGCGGCGGCGGCCGTTTCCTTGAAAATGATGTTCTTGCGCTGCATCACAAAGCCCTTGACGGATTTGCGCACGGCCTTCGGCGTGAGATCGGTGGGTGCCAGCCCCAGCTCGGCGATGGTCAGCTCCTGGTTGGGCTTTTTGGACGCACCCAGCACCTGCTTCAGGCTCGGGATGCGCGGCTTGTTGATCTCACTGAGCACGCTGATGACTGCCGGCGTTTTGACCGTGACGGTCTCCACCGAATCATCGAGCTTGCGGGTGGCCTTCACCACGTCGCCCTCGACCTCGAGCTTGTTGACGAAGCTGAGGCAGGGAAGTCCCAGCAGGGCGGCCAAACGCGGCGCGGTCTGCTGATTGAAGAGATCGGAGCTGCCCTCGCCCAACAGGATCAGGTCGTAGGGACCGATCTTGCGGATGGCGGCGGCCAGCACGGTGGCCGTTACGGTGGCGTCGGCCTGCTCGGCCGAGGCATCGGCCACCCAGTAAGCCTTCTCCGGACCGCGTGAGAGCACGTCCTTGAGCGATTGTTTAACGGTGGCGGTGCCGTAGGTCAAAGCCTCCACGGCACCACCGAGTTTCTCGACGAGCAGGGCAGCTTCTTCAATCGCATTGCGGTCGAAGTCGCTGATCTTACCCTTGGCCCGGCTGGAATCCAGGCTCAGGTCCTCGGGCTTGATCTTGATATCCTGCTCGTCGAGCGTCCATTTATAGCAAGTCAGACATTTCGGCATTCCAAACTACTCCTGGCGACTAGGCGATGCTGGCCGCGATGATTTTGTCCGGATATTCGCCCGGCGCGTCGAGCAGGACGGTTCCTGCGATGTCGCGGAACAGGCGCGGCAGCGGCATGAATTCGCTGTATCCGAATCCACCCTCCACCTGGCAGGTGTCCAGCATCATCTTGGGTCCCAGGCGAACGAGGAAGCTGCGGATCATGGCCGCTTCCACCTCGAACGGTTTGCCCTCTTCAATCAGCAGGGCGGCGTTCTGCAGTCCCAGGCGTGCCAGGTGGCAATCGGTCGCCACTTCGGCCAGCATGGTCTGGATGGCCTGCAACACGGCAACCGGCTTGCCGAACTGCACACGCTGTTTGGCGTATGCGGCGGCATGCTCGACGGCGGCCTGTCCGATGCCCACGGTCTGCGCGGCCTCGGCCACGTAGAAGATGGCCAGCAGCTTGGCGGCGATCGCCTGGCCCTGGTTGACCGCGCCCAGCAGGGCGGTCTCCGGCAGAACCACGTTCTCGAAAGCCACTTCGGCAACCGGGCAACCCTTCAGGCCCATGGTCTCCTCATGCGCGCCAATCTTCAGGCCCGTCGTCTTGGAATCCACCACGAAGGCCGTCAGCGCCTTGGCGCCCAGGGCCGGATCGGCGGTGGCGAAGACGATGTACACGCCGGCGACCCCGGCATTGCGTACATAAGCCTTCTTGCCATTCAGCACCCAGCCTTCGGCGTGCTTCACGGCGGTCAGGGCATCAGGACCCACGCCCGGAGTAGGGCCGCTCTCAAACAGAGCCAGCGCGCCCAGGGTTTCGCCCTTGGCCAGCTTCGGCAGGTAATGCTTCTTCTGCTCCGGCGAGCCGTACTGCTCAATGGCCAGCGCGGCGATGGTGTGGTTGTTGACGATGGAGGCCACGGCAGCCGAGGAGCGCGAGAGGTTCTCGATCACTTCGACGTAGCTGGCAAAACCGGCGCCGGCGCCGCCAACCTCGGCGGGAATCAGCAGGCCGAGGAAGTCATGGCCGGCCAGCTTGGCGACGATCTTGGCCGGGTACTCGCCCGTGTGGTCGAGTTCGACGGCGATGGGGTCCAGGTATTCCTTGCCGAATTCACGGGCGCTCTGCCCGATGAGCTGTTGTTCTTCTGTGAGTTCGAAGTTCATTACTTACCTGCTTTCTGTGCAGCGGCCGGGGCCGGCGCAGGAGTCAGTACGGCGCGCGAAATGACGAGCCGCTGAATCTGGTTGGTGCCTTCATAGATCTGCATGATCTTGGAGTCGCGCATGTACTTGCCCAGGTGCGTGTAGCCGTAGCTGCCCATCAGGCTGACGGCCGTGGTCGTCACCTGCATGGCCACGTCGGCGGCCAAGGTCTTGGCAATGGCGGATTCCTTCGAGAAGGGCTGTCCGCTGTCGCGCAGGCGCATGGTGTTGTGCAGCGTCTCGCGAGCGGCTTCCACCAGGATCTGCATGTCGGCCAGCTTGAACTGCAGGGTCTGGCCCGCGTAGTTCTTGCCGGTGTAGGTGGCCATCACGTGCTTGGCGCACTCGTCGAGCGCGCGCTGCGCGAGGCCGACGCTGAGGGCGGCGATTGCGGGGCGGGCCATGTCGAGGGTCTTCATGGCGACCTTCATGCCCTCGCCTTCCTTACCCAGCAGGTTGTTGGCGGGGATGTGGACGTCCTTCAGCAGCAGTTCCACGGTGTTCGAGCTGCGGATGCCCAGCTTGTGATCCACCGTTCCGATGGTGAAGCCAGGACGGCCGCGCTCAACGATGAAGGCGCTCAAGCCCTTCATGCCGGCCGCGGGATCGGTCAAGGCGAAGATCACGTAAACCGAGGCGAAGCCGCCGTTGGTGATCCAGCACTTGGTGCCGTTCAGGACGTACTCATCGCCGACCTTGATGGCCGTCGTCTTGCCGGCGCCGGCGTCAGAACCCGCGCCGGGCTCGGTCAATCCGAAGGAGCCGATCTCCGAGTTCAGGATGGGAGCGAAGTAACGGCGCTTCTGCTCGTCGTTGCCGGCGACCAGAACGCTGTCCATGCTCAGGATGCTGGCGGCCAGCGTGGTGCCGATGCCGGCGCAACCGTAGCCCCATTCCTCCAGCACAAGGGCCTGGGTCAGCGCGTCATAGTCCAACCCGCCGTATTCCTTGGGCACGGCCATGGCGAAGATCCTGCTCTCCTTGGCTGCTTCCAGAACCTTGGGATGAAACTCGCAGGTTTTGTCCAATGCGTCGGCTACGGGGATGATGTGTTTGGCGACGAACTCTTTAGCCGCCTGCTTAATCGCTTTTTGTTCCGCTGTAAGAATGCTCATGTTGTATTGACCTTTCCTCGAATTCCTGGTCTTTCAGTGTCCTTTTGTTTACGCGGTTACCAGCTCAGCAGCGGGCTGGCTGGCTTGTGCTTTCTTGGCCTCAAGAATCTTGCGCAGGCCGCCCCACTTGGCGTGGAAGATCTCCGGCGGCATGGGCTTGAGGGTGGGCGAGATGCGCGGCGTGAAGGTCATCTGGGCGAGGATGTCCTCTTCCAGGCGAACTCCAGGGGCCACCTCGGTAAGGGTGACGACGCCATCAATCAGTTCGAAGACGGCGCGCTCGGTGACGAAGAGCACGGGCTGTTTGGTCTCCTTCGCGTAGGCGCCGCTGAAGGTCACCTGCTCGACGGTCTCCACGTACTTCTTGCCCTTGCCTTCCTGCTTGATGGTCAGCTTGCCGTCGGCGATGGCCACCTTGAGGCCGCCGGCGGTGAAGGTTCCGCAGTACACCACTTTCTTGGCGTTCTGCGTGATGTTGATGAATCCGCCGCAGCCCACGCAGCGGCCCTTGAACTTGCTGACGTTGACGTTGCCGTTGAGCGAGACTTCGGCCGCACCCAGGAAGGCCTGGTCGAGTCCGCCGCCGTCGTACCAGTCAAACTGCGCCTGCTGCTCGACGAAGGCCTGGACGTTGTAGGCCATGCCAAAGTCGCCGGCCGCGGGGATGCCGCCGATTGAACCGATCTCGGTGGTCAGGGTCAGCAGGTCGCTGACGCCTTCCATGCCGGCCACACCGGCCACGCCCTCCGGCATGCCGATGCCGAGGTTCACCACCGATCCCGGAGTCAGCTCCATGGCGGCGCGGCGGGCAATCACCAGCCGCTCGTCCAGGGGCATATCGGGAATGTTGTTGAGCGGCACGCGCAGATCGCCGGAGAAGCCCGGGTTGAAGCGCGTGGCCGAGCTCTGCCAGTGATCTTCAATCGGAGCCACAACGATGTAGTCCACCAGCACGCCGGGTACGCGTACCTTTTTCGGATGGAGCGAACCGGTCTGCGCCAGGTACTCGACCTGGGCGATGACGATGCCGCCGCTGTTCTTGGCGGCCTGGGCGAGGGGCAGGCATTCCAGCAGCGCGCCTTCGTCGTCCACCGTCATGTTGCCGAACTCGTCGGCCGTGGTGCCGCGGATGATGGCGACGTCCACCGGGAAGGTGGGATAGAGCAGCCATTCTTCGCCCTGCATCTTGACCACCTGAACCATCTCCTTGGTGGTGGCCTTGTTCATCTTGCCGCCTTCCAGGCGGGGATCCACGAACGTGCCGAGGCCGATCTTGGTGATGACGCCGGGACGCTTGGCGGCGATTTCACGCCAGAGCTGGCAGATGACGCCCTGCGGCAGGCAATAGCCTTCGCAGACGCCGTCAATCACCATCTTGGCCATATCCGGCGCCAGGCCGGTGTGTCCGCCGATCCACTTTGCCACCATGCCGGGATGGGCGAAGTGCTGCGTGCCCTTGGTCTTCCAGTCGCCGATGCCGCTGGCGTGGACCAGGGTCAGGTTGTTGGGGTGATTGGTCTCCAGGAAGCGCTTCTCGATGGCCATGGCCACCTCTTCCGGCCAACCGGCCAGGGTGAGTGCGCTGGCGCACACCGTTGCGCCATCCTTAACGAGAGCTGCAACGTCTGTCACCTTTATGACTTTCGACATATATGACTCCTTCCGCCATGCGGAAAATTTCTATCTAAGCTTTGGTCGCTCGCCGGCCCAGTAAAGCCGCACAAGGCGCTACAAGGAAAGGACATACGGAGTCCGACCGCAATCCAGCGGGGTGCGGCGCGCGCGGACAAACCGCAGGCTACGACTCCACAGGGGAGAAGCCAATGGCCAAACGACGCCTATCAATTAGGGGATGGTGAGGGGTAGTGCGGGATGGAAACGACTGCGAGGAAGACTGGCGATTTAACTAACGTGCGCTAAAAGAATAAGAAATCAATAAGAACCTAATTACCGATTTCGCCATTTTTCCTGCCGCTGCCCACCGGCTGATCTACAGGGGGTGCCAGCGTACTTCCACCTTGCTCTTGCCCTTCAACCTCCCGGCCTGATGCCGCTCATAACTACCGGCGGCGGATCGCGTCCTTGCGGCCAACCCTTTCCGAGATGTTCTACCAAGCGCGGCCCGGGATACCTGTCTTACAGATTCCCCAGGTCCGACGATGCGAAATATATCTGTTAGGGTGCAAGTATGGAAATACTTTGTTCGGCTCGATCCATTGTCCATACGTCTGACAGGCAGAACGTATGACTCCAGGATCAGGCCTGCGGTTAGAGGGTGGTTACAAACTGAAATTCCGGCGGCCGTTGCCTGCTGCGAAGTTCGTGGAGTATCATCCGGCATTTTACGTGACATAGTACGTAAGATGCTGAGTAATCAAGGTAATGAGGGATAAGAAGATGAACGAACGTTTGCCTGCCGCGCCGGCGGGGGCGGGAGAGGTGAAAGAGCTGCTGGTCGGGGGGAGGCGTTTTTCCTACTTTGAAGAAGGTTCCGGAAAGACCATCGTTTTGGTGCATGGGCTCTTCGGAGACTACCTGGACTGGGCTCCCGTGCTCGCTCCGCTCGCCGCGGGCTATCGCGTCATCGCCCTGGATCTGCCGGGATTCGGGGGAAGTGACCGGCCTCCGGGCGGCCAGACTCTGGACGCCTATGCCGAGTCCTTGGAAGCGTTCTTTGCCGCCCTCGATCTCCATGACTTTCTCCTGGTGGGAAACTCTCTGGGAGGAATGATCTCCAGCTACTATGCCGCGCGGCACCCGGGGCGGCTCTGCGGACTGGTACTGGTCTCCTCGGCCGGGATGAAGGCGTACTCCGCCGAGGACCAGGCGAGGGTTGCCGAGCGCTTCTCGACGGCCGTCCTCAACCTTCTGCGTCCGGAGCACATCGAGCCGCTGTTCACCATCAACTTCGCGCGACTGACTCCGCAGCGCGAAGCCTACATGCAGCACCAGCGCACAAAGCTCAGCTGGCCGCACCGCCGGGAGTATTCCCAAGTGCTCTCCGACTGCGCGCGGATGGGCTTTGCCAACGAGGTCACGCCGTGGCTGGAGAGTCTGACGCTGCCCATTCTGCTGTTGTGGGGCGACGCCGACCCGGTGTTTCCGCTGGAGTTGGCCGAGGCCGCGCTGCCGCGCCTCCCACACGCACGTCTCGCGGTCCTCCACCAGGCCAGCCACATGCCGCAGATGGACCAGCCGGAGGCTTTCGTGGAGGCCGTGCAGAGCTTCCTGGAAAACATTCAGGCGTTCGGTTAGGAAAATCTGCGGGAACGACAAGAAAGTCTCTTGACAAGGAAGATGGGTAGAAGTAACGTTCCGGGCCGCGCGTACCAGGTGCGAAGAAAGAGATGGTATGCGGTGAAATAAAAACGGTCATTCGTTTTTATTGAAGGAGCCCATGCCCAAGCTCAAAGAACAGGCCGTCGAGCGCAACCAGATTCGCATCGAGGATGCCGCCCTCGGGGTCTTCACCCGCCAGGGATACCACGGCACCAGCGTGCGCGAGATCGCCGACGCCGCCGGAGTTTCGCTGGGCAACATCTACAACTACTACGACTCCAAGGAACAGATTTACACCAGCCTGGTGCGCCGCTACGGGCTGAAGGTGAAGGCCCTGCAGGAGGAGAAGATCGCCCCCCTGGTGGGCAGCCTGGAGCCGGAGAACCTGACGCGCCTGGCCGTGGTGATGCGGGAGATTGTCGCCGAGAACTCCGACTTCTGGCGGCTCATGTACATTGACGTCGTTGAATTCGGCAACCAGCATTTTTCCCATATCTTCCAGGCGGTACCGGCCACCCTGCGGGCGATGAACCCCGGGGCGTATGACAAGGCTCACCCCGGGCAGGGGGATGCCGCGGAGTTCGCCTATGCCGCCATCTACATGCAGTTCGTCACTTACTTCCTGATTGAAACGCTTTTCGGTGGAAAACAGCATTTCGGGATTTCTGATGAGGAGGCCATTGCGCGGCTGATCGGACTTGCGACGGCAGGTCTGGAGAAGAGCAGCGGCAAGGCCACGAATGTGAAAACTGGAGGAACGTATGCGTCGAAACATGACAAGGATCCTGTTGTGCGTCGTCGTGCTGGCACTGGCCGGCACCCTTAGCGCACAGACGGCCACCACCGGACAGATCTCCGGACTGGTCAGCGACCCCGCAGGCGCGGTGGTCCCGGGCGCAAAGGTCGTGGCCGTGGACGAGGCCGGACTGAAGCGCGACATCGTAACCGATGCCAGCGGCCATTACCGCCTGCCACAACTGACGCCCGGCCTCTACCGCGTGGAGATCAGCGCCAAGGGCTTCACGGCCGCCAAGATCGCCGGCGTCGTGGTGGAGATCACCAAGACCACGGTCGCCGACGTGACCCTGAAGGTGGGCACGCAGGCCGAGGTGGTCGAGGTCACCGGCCAGGCCCCGTTGCTGCAAACCGAATCGGCGGCCACCGGACAGGTGATCGAACAGGACACCATCCGCCAACTGCCGCTGCCGACGCGTAACTTCCAGCAGCTGCTCACCCTCAGCACGGGCGCGCAGGGCAGCCTGCAGAACTCCAGCGACCTGGGCCGCGGCGACGCCACGGTCAGCGTCAACGGCAACCGCACCACCTCCAACGCCGTGGTGGTGAATGGCGTGGACGCCAGCTCGATCGGCACCGGCGCCACTCCCAACCTGGCCGTGCCCGCCACCGACACCTTGCAGGAATTCATCGTGCAGACCAGCCTCTATGACGCCACGCAGGGCCGCAACGCCGGCGGCGTGGTGGCCGCAGTCACCAAGAGCGGCACCAACAAGTGGCATGGCAACGTGTACGAGTTCCTGCGCAACACGGTGCTGAACGCCAATGACTACTTCCTGAACGCCTCGGGAATCAAGCGCCCGGCGTACCAGCGCAACCAGTTCGGCGGCACCCTGGGCGGACCGCTGATGAAGGATCGCGCCTGGCTGTTCCTGAGCTACCAGGGCACGCGCGAAGTCAACTACACCTCGCTGACCAACTCGCTCTCTTCCACCTTCGAGGTTTCTCCGTACCTGACCAACGACCGCAGCCTGACCGGTTTGAACACCCTGATGTTGCAGGAGACCGGGCTGCCACTGGCCTACATGGCGCCGCAGGCCTATAACATCCTGACGGCCCAGTTGCCGAATGGCAGCTACCTGGTGCCCAGCTCGCAGGGCAACGCCAGCGGAGCGGTCAACCTGCCGACGCGCTCCACCTACCGCGAAGACCAGGTGAACGCCAATCTGGACTTCAAACTCAGCAACGCGAATCACCTGTCGGTAAAGGCCTTTTTGGCCAACAACCCCACGGTGCAGGGGCTTTATAACTTTGCCGGCATCGGCAACGCCCTGCAGGCTCCGGGCGCGCCCACGGGCTTCAACATGCATCAGCGCGTCTTCGCCGCGTCGGACACGCACCTGATCAACACCCGCACCATCAATGAGTTCCGGTTCGGCTACAGCAGCATCGGCGGACGCTTCCTGCCGCAGGAACCCTTCACCGGCGCCGACTTCGGCATCAGCGGTCCGTTGCAAGGCCTCTTCCCCGGGGCGCCGACCATCTCCATCATCAACAAAGTGGACCTGGGACCCTCGCCTTTGGCCGATAACTTCAGCCAGGTGGAGACCTACACCTTTGGCGACATGCTGACCCTGAACCGCGGCAAGCACACCCTCAAGATGGGTGCCGATTACAAGCGGCAGGTAATCAATTTGTTCTTCAACGCATACACCCGCGGACAGGTGTACTTCTCCGACACGGCCGCCTTCCTGGAAGGAATCCCGCTGATTACCTTGCAGGGCTCGGGCGTGAACAGCCGCAATATCCGCGCCAATGATTTCTCCGGCTTCCTGCAGGACGACTGGAAGGTCAACAACCGCCTGACCCTGAACCTGGGCCTGCGCTACGACCTCTACAATCCGTTCTATGAGACTCACGGACGGCTGGTGGCCTTCGATCCTGCGCTGGCCAGCGAGAACGCCTTCGGCGCCCTGACCAGCGGTTTCGTGCAGGCCGGCAACGGCAGCCTCGGGGGCATTCCCAAGGTGCAGAACGGGCTGGTGCCGACCGACTACAACAACCTGGCTCCGCGGGTCGGCTTCAGCTTCCGGCCCGACTCCAAGAGCAGCTCGCTGGTGGTGCGTGGCGGCTTCGGCATCTACTACGACCGCATGAACGCCCGGCTGTACAACAGCCAGGTCTTCAACGCGCCGTATGACATGATCGCCATGAACCTGGCCACTACGACCTCGTGGCCGTACTTTGGCAGTCCCTTTGTGCAGGTTCCCCTGCCGTCGCAGTTCCCGGTCAGCTTCGGCAACTCCAGCTACTTCCCGTACGGCGGACCACCCTGGGTGTTGCCGTCCACCAACGTGAACTTCCCCAGCTACACCATCACCACCAATCCCACGCTGGTTCCGGTCAGCGGCATCTACCCGAACCGTCATAACTTTGTGACGCCGTACGTGGAGCAGTACAACCTGGACGTGCAGTGGCAGGTGAAGAAGAACACCGTGGTGGACGTGGGCTATGTTGGCAGCACGGGCCGCAAGCTGACGCAACTGCGCGCGCTGAACCAGCAGGTGTACAACAACAATCCGTACAGCGGCCCGTATTCGGTGGCCATGTCGGCCCTGGCGAGCCCGGTGCTGGGCACATTCTCAGAGGCGACGAGCGGCGCGTCGAGTTACAACTCGCTGCAGGTTTCGCTGACCGAGCGCAACTGGAAGGGCTTCAACGGGCTGGTGTCCTACACCTACTCGCACTCGATTGACGATTATTCGGGCGGCGACGTGAATGATCTGGATGGCATCCCGGGCAACACGCTGCTGAACTACTACGCCAGCTCGGACTTCGACCGCCGGCATCGCTTGATCGCCAGCGGAACCTATGACGTGCCGAAGTTTTACCACGGCACGGGCGCGGCCAGGTACGCGGCCAACGGATGGCAGCTCGGCACCATCATCACGTTGCAGAGCGGCGTTCCGTTCAACATCGTCGGCTACGACTCGGCCTTTGCCTACACTTACTCCGACCTGGCTCCGGGCTACAACATTGGCGAGGCCAAGGGCAACGGGCGCACGGAGAGCCGCCTGGGTCAGTACTTCAACACCGCGGCCTTCCAGCTGCCGGTGGCTTACAGCACCGACTTCGGCAACCTGCGCAACGTGCTGGTGGGTCCGCCACAGAAGAACATGGACTTCTCCATCGTGAAGTTCTTCCCCATCACGGAAGGGCAGAAGCTGGAGTTCCGCACCGAGTTCTTCAACCTCTTCAACCATCCGAACTTCGCCAACCCGGTCAACATTCAGACCTCGTCGGCCTTTGGAGCGATTGTGAAGACGGCCACCGGACCGCGCGTGGTCCAGTTCGCCTTCAAGTACAGCTTCTAACCGCACCGCATTCCACCCACGCTGACTGGCTTCGGCCGGCCAGCCTGGGTGGAGCTGTGGCTGGATTGCACGGGAGAACGCAATGAAAGACACAGGATTGAAGGACAAGGTCGTACTGGTCACCGGCGCGGCAGCCGGCATAGGACGAGCGACCGCGCTGCGCTTTGCCGAAGAGGGCGCGCGCGTGGCCGGATGGGATGTGAGCGACAAGGCCTTTGCCGAACTCGAGCGCGAGATCGTCGCCCGCGGCGGCCAGCCTCTGCTCAGCGTGGTCAACGTGACGGACACGAAGGCCGTGGAAGCCGGGGTGGCCGCCATCGTCAAGCACTGGGGGCGCGTGGACGTGCTGGTGAACAATGCCGGCATCACGCGCGACTCGCAGCTCGTCAAGTACAAGGATGGCGCGGTGCAGTCGGTGATGAGCGATGAGCAGTTCGACGCCGTCATCAACGTGAACCTGAAGGCCGTCTTCCTCTGCACGCGGGCGGTCTCGCCGCAGATGATCGCGCAGGGCGGAGGCGTCATCCTCAATGCGTCGTCGGTGGTCGGACTCTACGGCAATTTTGGACAGACGAACTATGTGGCCACCAAGGCGGGCGTCATCGGCATGACCAGGACCTGGGCGCGCGAACTGGGCAAGTTCAAGATTCGCGTCAACGCCATCGCTCCCGGCTTTATTGGCACGGAGATGGTGCGCGCCATGCCGCCGAAGGTGGTGGAAGGCATGGTGGCGCGCACGCCGGTGGGCCGGTTGGGCGAGCCTGAAGACATTGCCAACGCCTACTGCTGGCTCGCCAGCGACCAGGCCAGCTTCGTCAGCGGAGCCGTGCTCAGCGTGGACGGCGCCATCGTCATTGGAACGTAGCCGCTAGACGCGAAGCGGAAACCTGGCGTGGCGCCGAAAGGCCGCGCGTATTTATCGCAGACATTCATCGCAGGAGGCACTTCATGGGACGGTACGCGAGAATCGCTTCCACGGCCATGTACCGGCCGGAGCGGCTCATCAGCAACGATCAGATGCGCGAGTGGTTTCAGCACCTGCCGGACTTTGTGAACAAGATGGAGGAGGGAACCGGAATCCGCCAGCGCTGGTGGGCTCCGGAGGACTGGGCTACCAGCGACGTGGCGCTGCCGGCGGCGAAGCTCGCGTTGGAGCGCGCCGGGAAAAAGCCCGAGGACGTGGACCTCATCATCCTGGGCACCGACTCGCCGGATTACGTGACGCCGGCGACCAGCGTGATTTTGCAGCACAAGCTGGGCGCAAAGAATGCCGGAACGTTTGACGTGGGTTGCGCCTGCGCCTCGTTCCCCACCGGCATGGCGGCCGGAGCGGGAATCCTCGCCACCAATCCGTCCATCAATACCGTGCTGGTGGTGGGCGTGTACATGATGCACAAGCTCAGCAGCACGGCCGATCCAATGCTCTTCTTCTACGGCGATGGCGCGGGCGCCGCCGTGCTGGAGGCCAGCGACAAGCCGGGATTTGTGGGCGCGGCCTTCCAGGCCGACGGTTCGTATGCGAAGAATTGGCTGATCCCTTCAAGCGGCACCGCCGAGCCGGTGAGCGCCGAGTCGGTGGCCGCCGGACGGCACAAGGTGACGCTGGCCATGCGCTATCCTCCGGAGATTAACGACGACGGATGGCCGAAGCTGGTGCATAAACTCGCCGCCAACGCCGGCTTCGCCGTCAAGGATGTGGACTTCCTCATCTTTACCCAGGTGCGCAAGGCCACCGTGGAGTTGGTGATGGAGCGGCTGGGATTGCCCATGACGAAGACGCACACCATCATGGAGGAGTGCGGCTACACGGGCTCGGCCTGCGTTGGCATGGCATTGGACGATGCCGTGGCGCACAAGAAGATTAAGAACGGCGACCTGGTGGTGCTGGTGGGCAGCGGCGTGGGATACAACCAGGCGGCATGCGCCTTCCGCTGGTAATGCCGGAGGATTACTGATTTGATCGCGGGAGACATCCTGGGCGAACGCGCGCGGATTCATCCGCAGAAGACTGCGCTCGTCTATGTGCCAACGGGTGTGCGCTACAGCTACGCCGAGCTGGATGCGCATGCCCGCCGCATGGCCTCACTCTGGTGCGGGCCGCTCGGCCTCGCCAAGGGTGCACGCATTGGCATCCTGGCGCACAACTCGGTGGAGTACGTCGCGGCCTTCTTTGCCGCGGGTAAAAGCGGCGTGGTGCTGGTACCGCTAAATGCGCGGCAGACGGCGCACGAGCTGGCATTCGTGGTCGAAGACGCCGGCCTGAGCGCATTGCTTTACGAGACGGAGTTCGAGGCGCTTGCCCGCGAGTTGCAATCCGCGCGGCCGGAGATGAAGTTGCAAGCGCTCGACGAACCTGCGTGGGATGCGGCCATCGCGGACGTGGATGACAACTTCACGAACCTTCCATGTGCGCCGGAAGATGTCTACTGCCTGCTCTACACCAGCGGCACCACGGGCCGCCCCAAGGGCGTGATGCTGCCGCACCGGATGATCCTGTGGAACGCCTACAACACGGCCATCAGTTGGCAGATGCGCGACTCGGACGTCATCCCCATCTTCACGCCCATGTATCACGCCGGAGGACTGACGGTCTTCCTCACGGCCGGGCTGCTGCTGGGCTGCACCATGATTCTGCATCGCGGCTTCCACGCCAGCGAGGTGTGGCAGGTTGTCGAGCGCGAGCGCGTGACGGTGCTGATGGCCGTGCCTACGATCTTCAAGATGATGATGGAGGCTCCGGAATTTACGAGCGCAGATCTCCGCAGCGTGCGCTGGTTCATCAGCGGCGGCGCGCCGTTGCCGCTCTATCTCATCGAGGCCTACCTCAGGCACGGCATCCTCTTCAAGCAGGGCTACGGACTCACCGAGGTTGGCGTGAACTGCTTCGCCATCAGTGATGAAGATGCGCGCGCGAAGCTCGGCTCCATCGGGCGGCCCTTTCTCTTCACCCAGGCGCGGCGCGTGGATGAGCAGGGCAAAGATGTTGCGGCCAACGAGATAGGCGAACTTCTTCTGAAGGGACCGCACGTCTGCCTCGGCTACTGGCAGAATCCGCAGGCCACTGCCGCCGCGCTCGACGGCGAGGGCTGGTTCCACACCGGAGACAAGGCGCGGGTGGACGACGAAGGCTTCTACTACATTGTGGGCAGGGCCAGGGAGATGTTCATCTCCGGTGGCGTCAACGTCTATCCGGCGGAGATTGTGTCGGCGCTGCTGCTGCATCCGTCCGTGGAGGATGCTGCCGTCGTTGGCGTGGAGCACGAGAAGTGGGGCGAGGTCGGTGCGGCCTTTTTGGTGCTGCGCGCGGGCTCCGTGGCCAGCATCGAAGAGTTGACGGAGTTTCTCTCCCAGCGGCTGGCGCGATACAAGGTCCCGCAGCGCTGGTTGTTCGTACAGGAGCTGCCGCGCAACGCCTACGGCAAGGTCATCAAGGATGAGTTGGAAAAGCTGTTGACGCCAAAAGAATAGGCCGCGGCGCAAGGCAGCGGCCCATCCATCCCAAAATTCTATTAGCGAATCTGCGCCACCCCGGCAGGACCAATCAGCGTTCCCGCCCAGTTTGCCGCCTGGATAAAGACGTTGGGGAAGAGACCGATGAGTACGGTCGCCGCCGCCGTGATCCACAGTGCGAGGTTCATCGCCGGAGGTGTAACCGGCACACCCTCTCCCTGCGGCTTGCGCATGAACATGGCATTGGCCACGCGCAGGTAGTAGTAGGCGGCCACCACGGCGTAGAGAACGGCCACTCCGGCCAGCAGGTAGTGTCCCGTCTCGATCAGGCTGAGGAAGATGAAGTACTTGCCGTAGAAGCCGGCGAAGGGCGGAATACCGGCCAGCGAGAGCAGGAAGACCAGCATCAGGATGGCTTCCACCGGAGCGCGCTGGATGAGGCCCGCGATGTCGTCAATGTCATCGCCAGCAATGTTACGCCGCCGCAGGGATGTGAGCACGGCGAAGGCGCCCAGGTTCATGAAGGTGTACACCAGCAGGTAGAAGAGGATGCCGCGGATGCCGGTGCGGTTGGTCATTCCGTCGCTGGCGATGAGGCCGAGCAGCATGTAGCCGACGTGCGCAATGGAGGAGTAGGCCAGCAGGCGCTTGGTGTTGGTCTGCGTGATGGCGGCCAGGTTGCCGGTGGTCAGGGTCATGATGGCGGCAAAGACCAGCACCGGCACATACTGCACGCGCAGCGGATATAGTCCGCAGAGCAGCACGCGCAGGATGAGTGCCCAGCCGGCGGCCTTGACCGAAACCGACATGAAGCCCGTCACGCTGGTCGGCGAACCCTCATACACATCCGGAGCCCACATGTGGAAGGGCGCGGCGGCGATCTTGAAGAGCATTCCGGTCATCGTCGTCAGCAGGGCCAGCAGCATGATCGGATTGTGCGGCTCAAGGGCGGCGCGGCGGGCCAGTGCGGCGCCAACCTCGATCAGGTTGGTCGAGCCCGTGAGTCCGTAGAAGAGCGAAAGCCCGTAGGCGAAGATGGTGGAGGAAAACGCGCCGAGCAGCAGATACTTCAGCGCGGCTTCGTTCGAGCGCTTGTTGCCCCTTAGGAAGCCGGCGAGGATGTAGGTGGTGATGGCCATCAGCTCCAGGCCCATGAAGAGCAGCACGAAGTCCGCCCCGGCGGCCATGCACATCATGCCCGTCACGGCAAACAGGATGAGCGCGTAGAACTCGCCGTGGCTTTCGCGCTCGACCTCCAGGTAGCGGATGGAGATGAGCACGCTGACCGCGGCTCCGGCCAGGAACAGATAGAAGAAGTACACCGACATGGGGTCCAGCACCAGGGTGCCGAAGAAGGCATACAGCGCGCCGGTCGCGGGCATCACCAGCTGAATCTTCCACGTGCCGTAGGCGGCCACGCCAAGACCCAGCAGCGCGGGGATGGAGCAGAAATGTTTGTGCCGCGCCGGGAGGAAGAGATCCAGGCAGAGGATGCCGAGCGAGAAGAGCGTCAGCACGATGAGCGGCGCGCCCAGCCGGTAATCGGCTGCGGTGAAGGGCGCAAACAACATCATGGCCACCGGCGTCATTGGCTAGCGCCCCGCTTCCTGCGCGTTGGCGGGTTTAACGGCAACCTGCACCGCGGTGGGCGGCGTGGCGGCGTTGTAGAGCTTGGGATGGTTCACCTGCTCCACGATCTGCGCGACGGGCTGCTCCAGGATTTCGAAGAATGGCTTCGGGTAGAGGCCGATCCACAGGGCCACGGCGACCAGCGGCAGGAAGGTGGCCAGCTCGCGCGGCGTCAGGTCGGCGAGCTTTTCGTTCTTCGGGTTTTCCACCTTGCCAAAGAAAACGCGCTGGTAGAGCCACAGCAGGTAGGCCGCGGCCAGCACCACACCCGGCACCGCCCAGGCCGCCCATTTCCAGTTGGCCATGTAAGCCGCCTGCAGGATGGTGAATTCGCCGACGAAGCCGTTGAGTAGCGGCAGGCCCATGGAGCTGAGGAACATGATCAGCGAGATGGTCGCGTAGACGGGCATCACCGTGGAGATGCCGCCGTACTCGGCGATGTCCCTGGTGTGCCGCCGCTCATACAGAATGCCGACGATGAGGAAGAGCGCGCCGGTGCTGATGCCGTGGTTAATCTGCTGCAACACGCTGCCGCTCAGCCCCGGCCCGTTGAGGGCGAAGATGCCCAGGGTGCAGAAGCCGAGGTGGCTGACCGACGAGTATGCCACCAGCTTCTTCATGTCCTTTTGCACCAGGCTAACCAGACCGCCGTAGATGATGCCGATGATGGAGAGCGTGACCATCACCAGTCGCACCTTGGGGTATTGCACCACGGCAGGGAAGAAGGGCAGCGAGAAGCGAATCAGTCCGTAGGTTCCCATCTTCAACAGCACGCCGGCCAGGATGACCGATCCGGCGGTGGGCGCTTCCACGTGCGCATCCGGCAGCCAGGTGTGGAAGGGGAACATGGGAACCTTGATGGCGAAGGCCAGAAAGAATCCGAAGAAGAGCAGCGTGGCCGCCGTGGTGCCGTACACCGCGGGAATCAGCGGAGCCGTGTGGTAGAGCTCCTGAATGCTGAAGGTGTACACCCCGGTCTGCGCGTGGTGGAAGAAGTAGAGGAAGATCACGCTCAGCAGCATCAGCACCGAGCCGAGCAATGTGTACAGGAAAAACTTAATGGCCGCGTACAAGCGCCGCGGACCGCCCCAGATGCCGATCAGCAGATACATCGGCACCAGCATCGCCTCCCAGAAGACGAAGAAGAGGAAGAAGTCCAGGGCCATGAAGACGCCGAGCATTCCGGTCTGCAGCAGCAGGAACCAGGCGTAATACTCCTTCACGCGCTCGTTAATCGCCGTCCATGAGCTGAGGATGCTGATGGCGCCCAGGAAGGTCGTCAGCATGATGAGCAGGAAGCTGATGCCGTCAATGCCCAGGTAGTATCCGGCGCCGATGGTGGGAATCCAGTTGTTGGCCGAGCCTTCGATGAACTTGAAGCCCACCTCCGCCTTGCGCGCCCAGAACCAGGGCACCAGCGGCAGCGAGACCACGAAGCCGAGCAGGGCGAAGACGTTGGCCGTCCAGCGGATGAGCGTCTTGTTGGCCGATGGAATCAGCATCAGCACGGCGGCGCCCACCAGCGGCGTAAACAGAATGATGGAGAGAATGTGGTTATACATTTTCTGTTCCTGGGTTTCCGTTTCCTGCGGGCCAGCCCGCACGTCTCCTAGTGGAGCAGGTAATACCAAAGCAATCCGGCAACGCCGAAGACCATGACCAACGCGTACCACTGCAGCAATCCCGCCTGCAGCAGACGCGTTGGATACGAAAGCATTCTGACGACGATGGCCGGACCGTTCACGCCAACGCCATCCACAACCCACTTGTCCCACCACGAACTCATGCGTCCGGCGGCGCGTGTCATCCATCCGCCGCCGTTCACGGCGCCGTCAACCACCTCGGCGTCGAATTTCCACATGGCATCGCCCGCGCCGATGGCGCCCAGCCGCACCGGGCCCAGCTTGGCGCGCCCGGTAAACAATCGGTCGTACAGTTCATCCACGTAATACTTGTTGAGCAGCGTGCGATACACGGGCGGCGACATCGCGTTGATCGGCTCACGAACCTCTTTGCCCGGCCGGTCGTAGGCCTTCCATCCGGCGAACATTCCGGCAAAGGCCGCAGCCACCGAAAGCCCCATCAGCGCGTACTCCATCAGCCCGCTTTCTTCGTGCTTCTCGGCGGGCTTCTCGTTCGTCGAGCCTGCGGCTGAGAGCTCTGTTGATGCGCCTTCGACTACCGCATGATTCTCAAAGACCGGTGCAAGGAAGTGCTCGAAGTGATTACTTCCGCCCAGGCTCGGACCAACGCCCAGGTATCCGGCAAAGATGGCGCAGAAGGCCAGCACCATCAGCGGCACGGTCATCGAAGGCGGCGACTCGTGCAGGTGGTGCTCTTCCTCATGCGTCATGCGCCGGTCGCCGAAGAAGGTCATAAAGATGAGCCGGAACATGTAGAACGAGGTCATCAACGCCGTGATAAATCCAATGGCCCACAGCACGCGGAACTGGCCATCGTGCGCCGACCAGGCCTGCCACAGAATCTCATCCTTGCTGAAGAAGCCTGCCAGTCCGGGCACTCCGGCGATGGCCAGAGTTCCAATCAGCATGGTGGCAAAGGTAATGGGAATCTTCTTGCGCAGGCCGCCCATGCCGCGCATGTCCTGCTGCCCGCTCATGGCGTGGATGACCGAGCCGGAGCCGAGGAAGAGCAGGGCCTTGAAGAATGCGTGGGTGAAGACGTGAAAGACTCCGGCGGTGAAGGCGCCGACGCCGAGCGCGAGGAACATGTATCCCAACTGGCTGACCGTCGAGTAGGCCAGCACGCGCTTGATGTCGTTCTGCACGAGCCCGATGGAGGCCGCGAAGATGGCGGTCAGCGCGCCGATGATGGCGACCACCTTCATCGTCTCCGGCGCCAGCACAAAGAGGGCATTGCTGCGCGCCACCAGGTAGACGCCGGCGGTCACCATGGTCGCCGCGTGGATGAGGGCGGAGACCGGCGTGGGGCCTTCCATGGCATCCGGCAGCCAGACGTAGAGCGGAAGTTGCGCGCTTTTGCCGCAGGCGCCCACAAACAGCGCCAAAGTGGCCATGGTGATGATCGTCGTACCCATCAGCGTGGCAGACTGCGCCCGCGCCAGCTCGGTGACCTTGACGAAATCAAAGGTGCCGAAGAGCCAGAAGATGGTCAGCGAGCCCAGGATGACTCCCGCGTCGCCAATGCGGTTGGTGATGAAGGCCTTGTTGGCCGCCGTACTGGCCGAATGCTTGTGGAAGTAGAAGCCGATCAGCAGGTAGCTGCACAGGCCCACGCCCTCCCAACCCACAAACATCATCAGGTAGTTGTTGGCCAGGATCAGCGTGAGCATGGAGAACATGAAGAGGTTGAGATAGCCGAAGAAGCGGTAGTAGCCGCCCTCGTGGCTCATGTAGCCCGTGCTGTAAATGTGGATGAGCATGCCCACGCCGGTAACGAAGAGCAGCCACACGCAGCTCAGCGGGTCGAGCAGCACTCCGGCGCCCACGTGGAAGGCCGTGTGTCCGCCACCGTATAGCGTAAAGACCTGTGCGCCGCTGTCCGTGCCGAGCCAGGTGTAGAGTTCGGCCTCGTAACGCGGCGCGCCCGAGTGCACAAAGGCCAGCACGGCCACTACCGTCCACAGGAAGGCCAAGGCCACGGCGCCCACGCAGATGACGTTGACCACGGACTTCGGCAGCCGCCGCCCCAGCAGCAGCATCAGCGCCGCGCCCGCGGCGGGCAGCAGCGGCACCATCCAGATGTGAGTCAAAAAGTACATGGCAACTCCCCGGCCCGGCCGTATTGCGGCCAATGCCGGCTAACCCTTCAGCAGATCCACTTCGTCCATGTTTACGGTGGTGCGGTTGCGGAAGAAGGCGATGAGGATGCCCAGTCCCACGGCGGCTTCGGCGGCGGCGTCGGCGGCAATGAACAGTGCGAAGACCTGTCCGTGCAGTCCGTACAACCGGCTGAATGCCAGCAGGTTCAGATTGACCGCGCTCAGCATCAGCTCAATGCACATAAAGATGATGACCACGTTGCGGCGGGTGATGACGCCGATCAATCCGATCAGAAAGAGGATGGCGGCCACCATCAGGTAATGCATGGTTCCAATCTGCAGCATCGTCACACCCTCCTCTTGGCCATCACGACCGCGCCGACGACAGCCACCAGCATCAGAAGGCTGGCAATTTCAAAGGGAAACATGTAGTACCCGGTCTGCCGGCCGTAGAGCAGCAGGCCAATCTCCTGCGAGTTCGTCTGCTCGGGATGGTTGACGATCTGCTGCGGCAGGGTGGGTGCGCCTTTGTACAGCGCGCCCAGCATCAGAAAGCCCAGCACCAGCGCGGCCAGCAGGGCGATCACCCACTGGCGGTTCATCATCTTTTCCACGTACAAATGCTCGATGTTCACCAGCATCATCACGAAGAGGAACATCACCAGGATGCCGCCGGCGTAGAGAATGATCTGCACGCCGGCCATGAAGGGCGCATACAGCATCAGGTAGAGTCCGGCGCCCGCCAGCAGGGTCACAATCAACGCCAGCGCGGAATGCACCGGGTTCACCTTGGTGATCATCACCAGGGCGCTGATGATGGCGACGGCCGAGAGGAAGTAGAAGAAGAAGGGCGTGGCCACCGGGGTCATTTCTCGTACACCTTTCTTTCGATTCCGTTTTCCAGCTGCGGGCGCTGCAACTCCATGCCTTCGCGGGTGTACAGCGCCAGCTCGTAGTCAGGGGAAAGCATGATGGCGTCGCTCGGGCAGGCCTCCTCGCAGAGTCCGCAGAACATGCAGCGTCCCAGGTCGAAGTCGAACTCCGTCAGAACCTTCTTCTTCGTCTCCGGATCGCGCACGCTGCCAACCTTGATGAGCTTTTCCGGGCAGGCCAGGGCGCAGGCTCCGCAGGCGGTACACAGCACCTTGCCGTTTTCGTCCTTCATCAGCCGGGGCTGGCCGCGGAAGCGGTCGCTGATCTCCGGACGCTGCAAGGGGTACTGCTCGGTCACCAGGTCAGCCGGATTCTGATGGCGGAAGGTGACCCACATGCCTTTCAGCAGGTCCACCAGGAAGAACCTTCGCAGCATCTCACCAACGGTCATCATCTACCTCCACCCCAAGACGAGAAAACCAGGGCGAGCAGTTCCTGCCGCACGCCGATTACCGCCGTCAGCACCACCACGCCAATCGAGATGGGCAGCAGGAACTTCCATCCGATCTTCATCAACTGGTCAAAGCGATAGCGCGGGAACGTGGTGCGGTACCAGATGTAGAGGTACATGAAGAAGCCGACCTTGATGGTGAACCAGAAGATATCCTGCACGCGGGTGCGCACGCCGGGCAGCAGCATGAACAAACCGAGCACGGACAGCAGGCCTCCAAAGCCGGCCAGCCCGATCAGGTTGCCCCGCATGGAGCGCAGTTTCGGCATGCGCGCGGTGTAAAACAGGCACAGCGCGCCCAGCAGAAGGAAGCCCAGTCCCGGCACCAGGGAGAAAGCCGTGTCCCAGTTGGCGCCGCCCAGCAGGTGAGGGAAGGGACGGAGCCATCCGCCCAGCCAGAGCGTGGCGGCGATGGCGCTGACGGCCATCATGCCGGCGTATTCGGCCAAAAAGAACAGAGACCAGCGGAAGCCGCTGTATTCGGTCAGGAAGCCGGCCACCAGTTCGCTCTCCGCCTCCGGCAGGTCAAAGGGAGCGCGGTTGGTCTCGGCCACCATGGCGATGGAGAAGACCCCGAGCGCCGTCAATCCGACGGGGAAGAACGAAAAGGCGAACCACATGTGCTGCTGCTCCTGCGCCTGCACAATGCCGATCATGCTCATGGTGCCGGTGCCGGTGACGAGGCTGGTCATCATCACGGCCGAGACCACGCTCATGCACATGGCCACCTCGTAGCTGACCATCTGCGCGCCCGAGCGCAGGCTGCCCATCAGCGGATACTGCGAGTTCGACGCCCAGCCCGCCATGATGACGCCCAGCACGCCCAGCGACGAAACGCCCAGCATGAAGAGCACGCCGATGTTCATGTCCGTAATGGCGTGGGTGCGCCCGAAGGGCACCACGATGAAGCCGCAGAAGGCGGTCATCACCACGCAGACCGGCGCGAACCAGAAGACGATCTTGTCGGCCCCGGAGGGCATCAGGTCTTCTTTGATGATCAGCTTCAGGGCGTCGGCAATGGGTTGCAGCAGCCCGTGCGGGCCCACGCGCATGGGGCCGATGCGAACCTGCATGTGGGCCATCACCTTGCGCTCGAACCAGTTCATGAAGATGACGCCAATCGAGATGCCGAGGAAGACCAGCAGCACGTAGACGGTCACCCAGAAGAGGTTGCCCGCCTCGCCCGGCGTTACGTTGGAGTGCAGATATCCCAGGATGTATTCGATCACCGGTCCACCTCTCCCAGCACGATGTCCAGGGTGCCGATGATGGCCACCACGTCTGCCACCAGGCTGCCCACGGCCATCTTTTCCAAGGCCTGCAGGTTGATGAACGATGGCGGACGCACGCGCACGCGGTAGGGCTGCTGGCTGCCGTCGCTGACCATGAAGTAACCGAGCTCGCCCTTGGGAGCCTCGATCGAGTGATAGACCTCGCCCGCCGGAGGCTTCAGCACCTTGGGTAGCTTGGCAATCACTGGTCCCTCGGGAAGGCCTTCCAAGGCTTGCCGGATGATGCGAATGGACTGCCGCATCTCCTCCAGCCGCACCAGGTAGCGGTCAAAGGTGTCTCCGTTCTTGCCGAGGGGAATGTCGAAGTCAAAGTCCTGGTAGCTCGAATAAGGCTGCGCCTTGCGCACATCCCAACTGATTCCGCTGCCGCGTAGCACCGGTCCGGTGATGGCGTAGGCGATGCAGTCTTCTGGAGAGATGTAGCCCACGCCCTTGGTGCGTTGCAGCCAGATGCGGTTGCCCGTAATCAGGTCGCGGTACTCGTCAATCTTCGGGCCCAGGTCGTCGCAGATGTGCAGGACCTCGCGCGCCATGTCCGGGTAGGCGTCCCAGCGGCAGCCGCCGATGCGGAAGGCATGGGTAGTGAGCCGCGCGCCGCAGTATTTCTCAAAGACGTTGAGGATCATCTCCCGGTCGCGGAAGGCGTAAAACAGTGGAGTCACGGCGCCGATGTCCAGCACATGCGTGCCCAGCCATACCTGGTGGCTGGCCAGCCGGCAAAGCTCGGTCAAAATGACGCGCAGATACTGGCCGCGTTTGGGCACCTCGGCGGCCAGTAGCTTTTCCACTCCGAGGCAGTAACCCAGGCTGTTGCTCACGGCCGCCGTGTAATCCAGACGGTCTACAAAGGGTCCGAACTGCGCCCAGGTGCGGTTCTCGGCGATCTTCTCGATGCCGCGGTGCAGGTAGCCGACGATGCACTCCAGCCCGTTCACCCTTTCGCCGTCCAGCTTGAGCACCACCTGCAAGACGCCATGCGTGGAAGGGTGCTGCGGCCCCATGTTCAGTACAACTTCCTTGGAGTCCAGGAAGGTGCCGCCGGGCGCTACTTCATCAAAGGAGTCGTAGAATGGCGAATCGCTGAACTGGGAATCGCGCTCCTGCGGATCACCGGCTTGCGAGTCACGGTCCTTCGAATCGCGCAGGTGCGAGTCGGCGAGCTTCGAATCACGGAATCTCTCGTCGCTCATTGGCCGCTCTCGATTCCCAGGTTCTTCTTCACCCATACCTGGTCCTGCAGGCTGGGCGCGTAGTCCTTGCGCAGGGGATGTCCCGTCCATTCTTCAGGCATCAGGATGCGGCGCAGGTCGGGATGCCCGGCGAAGCGCACGCCGAAGAGGTCAAAGACCTCGCGCTCCAGCCAGTTGGCGCCCAGCCACAGATCGGTGGCCGTCGCCACGGCTTCGCCCTCGGCGTAGAAGGCCTTTACTCGGATGCGTTCGCAGGCTTTCATGTTGTAGAGGATCCACACCACTTCGAACGGCAGCGCGTCCTTGGGATAGTGCACGGCGGTCAGGTCGGTCAGGCTGAGGAAGCCGCTCTGCTCTTTCAGGTGAGCGAGCACCTCGTGGGCCGCCGCGCCCTCCACCGTGATGTAGTTCTGTCCGGCATAGGTTGCGGCATCGCGAATCTTCTCGCCAAAGGCTGCACGCAGCCCATCCACCACCGGCCCCTGCCAGGGCACGGGTGCGGGCTTTGCGGCCACCGGCGGCGGTGCGGGGGCAGCGGCTGGTGCCGTGGCGGCTGGCGCCTGCTCCGGCGTCAAGTTTGGCGGATTTCCCTCGGGGACTTCAGGCATTCATCCGGCTCCCGTTTTGCTTCCTGCTTCTGTGCACCACGGCCCATTCAGACTGGGCGGCAATCTCAGCGGCTAAACAAAAACACCCAACCTAAATCCACTCCAGCGCGCCCTTCTTCCATACCCAGGCAAAGCCCAGCACCAGGATGCCGAGAAAGACCAGCATCTCCGCCAGGCCGAAGGCGCCGAGCACTTTGAACTGCACCGCCCAGGGGAAGAGGAAGATGGTCTCCACGTCAAAGACGACAAACAGAATGGCGATGATATAAAAGCGCACGGTGTGGCGCTGGCGGGAACCTTCCTGCGCCTCAATGCCGCACTCATAGGCCATCCCCTTGATTTTTTCGGGGTTCGACGGGCGCACAATCTTGGCGACCAGGAGGGTTCCGGCGGCCACGGCAAAGGCCACCAACAGGAAGACGAAGATCGGAATATAGTTCTGTGGCATAAGCTTTCGGCACCCCGCCGCTGCATCCCACGTCTACCTGCCACCATCCGCGCGCCCAGCGGAGCACAGGATCACTGCATCCCTGGCCGATGCGCAAAGCAGCAAAAATATGACAGGTAAAAAGTGGAAAAACTGTACTGCCTTGGCAAACCCCGAATCTGTGATTCCCGTCACAGAAAGCTCGAACTCCGGCCACCCGCATGAATTCGCGCACATCTGCGCCAGCGCATGGCACAGCGCAATCAGCCGCTTCATCACAACGGAAGCCACATCCCCACTTTGGCGAACTGAAGAGCTTACTACAGGCCGCCAGTTTCATCAGCAATTTCTTTTCACAGCGCCGCCGGGAGTTGTACGATGGCTGCACTGCTGCAAGGTGCGCGCTCTCATGTCGCGCGCCATCCAATTGTGGGGAGGCCACCCATGGCCGATGCGGACGAAAAACTTCGGGACGAGTTCAACCAGTGGGCCGCCGATGGCCGCGGCGAGGAGATGGAATCCCATCACGCCAGCATCGCCCAGCCCATGTTCGAGCGCATGGAGCTCATCCCGGGCGATCGCGTGCTGGACCTCGGCTGCGGCACCGGCTGGGCCACGCGCCTGGCCGCCAAGGCCGTCGAGGGCGGTCCCGGCATGGCCGTCGGCCAGGACATCAGCGAGGAGATGATTGCCCGCGCACGGGCCGCCAGCGTTGAGATGGAAAACGTCCTCTTCGCCACCGGCGCCGCCGATGAAATCCCCTGGCGCGAGGATTACTTCCACAAGGTCTTCTCCATTGAGAGCTTCTACTACTACGCCGACCAGGAGGCCGTGCTGCGCGAACTGCTGCGCGTGCTGGTTCCCGGCGGACGGCTCTTCATCCTCATCAACCTCTACACCGAGAACCCCTACTCTCTGCGCTGGGTCAAGGAACTGAACGTGCCGGTACACGCGCGCTCGGAGAAGGATTACGTCAAAATGCTGACCGCCGCCGGCTTCTGCGAGGCCGCCAGCGTACGCATTCCCGACCCCACGCCCACGCCGGAGACGTACAGCGGCAAGTGGTTTTCGAGTGCGGAAGAGTTGCGCGATTTCAAGCGCATCGGGGCCCTGCTGCTGGTGGCGCGCAAGCCTCCGGAGAAATAACCCCGGCAGGGGATGGGTTACAATGCTCAGTCAACGGGGCGGCCTTTTGTGGGATGGCGCGCTCCAGGGTTCGGCAGCCAGGCAGGCTTACAACGGGTGAGGATTCTATGAGCAGTTGGTTGGACGATCGCTTCGAAAACAACTTCATGATCAGTTCGGTGGACTACGTCTTCAACTGGGCGCGCAAGTCCGCCATCTGGCCCATGACCTTCGGCCTGGCCTGCTGCGCCATTGAGATGATTGCCAGTTCCACCTCGCGCTTCGATATCGCCCGCTTCGGCAGTGAGGTCTTTCGCCCCTCGCCGCGCCAGAGCGACCTGATGATTGTCGCCGGCACGGTAACGCTCAAAATGGCGCCGGTCGTGCAGCGCATTTACGCCCAGATGCCGGATCCCAAGTGGGTCATCGCCATGGGCGCCTGCGCCAGCGTCGGCGGCCCGTTCAACTCTTACTCTGTCTTGCAGGGCGTGGATAAGATCGTGCCCGTGGATGTGTACGTGGTGGGCTGTCCGCCGCGCCCGGAAAACCTTTTTTACGGCCTGCTGAAGCTGCAGGACAAGATAGACCAGATGTCGGTCGCGCGCCGCCCCACCGCAATCCGCCTGAAAGAGGAGATGGTGGAGGACTTTGCCCAGCGCATGCAGGTGGCGCAGCAGGTTAAGCCCGGCGCGGTCAGCGAGATCGCCGACACGCACGGCGCCTGATTCCATCGTCATCGCTTCGTTATCGCGATCCGGGGAATCCCGGGTCGCTTTTTATTTAGGCCATCCCGGCGCTGGCCATAAGTCACCACCGTATGTGATGCTTATCACTTCCCATTGGCCCGTCTAACCCACAGAATGTCCGGTTGGCGTGAGGAGGCCCTATGGCCCGTGGCAGTGTGTCTATTGTCGTCGAGCGTTGCAAAGCTTGCGGCTTTTGCGTGGAGTTCTGTCCCAGCAAAGTGCTGGCCCTTTCCGATGCATTCAATTCCAAGGGGTACCATCCGCCCCATGCAGTGAATCCAGACAAATGCAGTGGTTGTGATCTTTGCGGCATGTATTGCCCGGACTTCGCCATTCACGGTTACCGCCCCGGCAAAGCCGATGCGGCCGAAGTGGCGGGAGAAGAGAAGGAGGCCCAATGACGCACGCAGATCCCGTCGGAGTACTGACTGGCGCGCACTTCCTGGACGGCGACCACGCCGCCTGTGAAGGCGCCATTTGCGCGGGTGCCCGCTTCTCGGCCGGGTATCCCATCACGCCATCCACTGAGGTGGTGGAGCGCTTTTCCAGTCGCGCGCCCAAGATTGGCGCAACCTTCATCCAGATGGAAGACGAACTGGCGGCCTCCATCGCCATCCTCGGTGCCGTCTGGGGAGGCGTCAAGGCCTTCACCGTCACCAGCGGCCCCGGCTTCAGCCTGATGATGGAACACATCGGCTACGCGGCGATGACCGAAACGCCCTGCGTGTTTATTGACGTGCAGCGCGGCGGTCCCAGCACCGGGTTGCCCACCTTGCCCGCGCAGGCGGACATGATGCAGGTCAAGTGGGGCTCGCATGGCGATTACGAGATCATCGCCCTCTGCCCCAACTCGCCGCAGGAGTGCTTCGACCTCACGATCAAGGCCTTCAATCTTTCTGAGAAGTACCGCGTGCCGGTCTTCGTCATGATGGATGAAGTCGTTGGCCACATGACGGAGAAGGTCGTCATTCCGCGCGCCGAGGAGATTGAAGTCGAGCCCCGCCACTTCACCCACAAGGACAAGAGCAGCTTCCAGCTCTACGCACCGGTGGGCGAGGAGCAGACGCCGGAGATGGCCAAGGCCGGCGACGGCTACAAGCTGCACGTCACCGGACTGACACACGACGAGCGCGGCTATCCCAACATGACGCCCGCCGTGCAGGAGCGCATGGTCAAGCGCCTGGTCACCAAGATTCGCGACAACGTCGAGAAGATCAGCATCACCGAGCAGAATGAGATCGAAGGCGCCGACGTGGTTGTCGTCAGCTACGGGATTACCTCCCGCGTGGCGCAGCGCGCCGTGGAACTGGCCCGCGCCAAGGGGCTGAAGGTGGGCACCCTGCGGCTGATCACCGCGTGGCCTTTCCCGGATCACATCATCCGCGCCATCGCTCCCAAGGTGAAAGGGTTCGTGGTGGCCGAGCTCAACCTGGGCCAGATGGTCCGCGAGGTGGAGCGTGCGGTGGCCGGCAAATGCAAGGTGACCCTGGTGGGCCATGCCGGCGGAACCGTGCACAAGCCCGAACAAATCCTGAAGGCCATTGAGGAGGTGGCGCGATGAGCACTCCCATCTGTATTCAGAACGCACCGGAGAACCCGGTGGAGAGCTTCCTGCGCACCGACCGCATGCCGCACATCTGGTGTCCCGGCTGCGGCATCGGCACCACGGTCAACTGCTTCACCCGTGCGCTGATTGACAGCAAGACCGACCTCGACAAGCTGAGCATCGTCAGCGGAATCGGCTGCACCGGCCGCGTGGCGGGCTACGTCAACCTGGACAGCTTCCACACCACGCACGGTAGGGCCATCCCCTTTGCCACCGGCCTCAAGCTGGCCAGCCCGGAGATGAACGTGGTGGTCTACAGCGGTGACGGCGATCTGTTCGCCATCGGCGGCAACCACCTCATCCACGCCGCCCGCCGCAACGTGGACCTCAAGGTCATCTGCGTCAACAACCTCACCTACGCCATGACCGGAGGCCAGACCGGCCCGGCCACGCCGCTCGATGTGATCACCTCCACCGCGCCTTACGGCACCTACGACCCGGCCTTCAACCTGCCCTACCTGGTGGAAGCCGCCGGCGCCGTGTACGTGGCGCGCTGGACGACCTTCCACGTCAGGCAGCTGGCCAAGTCCATGGCGGAGATGTTCAAGAAGAAGGGCTTCTGCTTTATCGAAGTCGTTTCGCCCTGCCCGACGCTGTACCAGCGCCGCAACAAGATGGGCGACGCGCTGGACACCATGAAGTTCTACAAGGATGTCAGCAAGGTCAAGCACGGCGCGCTCACCAGCGAGGTCGGCCTCAGCAAGAGTGGAGAGATCATCGTGGGCAAGTTCGTGGATCGCGAGCGTCCCGACTTTGAGACCATGATGAAGGCCCATCTCGAGTCGTCACTCGGTGAAAAATACATCCCGGCGGAGGTGCCCACATGCAGCTAACTGAAATTCGCATTGCCGGCTTCGGCGGACAGGGCGTCATCATGTGCGCCAGCGTCATCGGCCGCGCCGCCTCCATTGTGGAGAACGGCTATGCCACCATGACGCAGAACTTCGGACCCGAAGCGCGTGGCGGAGCCTGCTCGGCGCAGCTTGTGCTGTCGCCCACGCCGGTGCTTTACCCCTACGTCGCCAATCCGGACCTGATGGTGTTGATGTCGCAGGAGGCCTACGTGAAATTTGCGCAGGACATCAAGCCCGGCGGCACGCTCATCGTGGAGCAGGACCTGGTGCGCGTGCAGGGCCTGAACGTGCCGGACGTCAAGGTCTTCGCCATCCCGGCCACCCGCATTGCCGAGGAGATGGGCAAGAAGATGGTGCTGAATGTGGTGATGACCGGCTTCTTCGGAGCCATCAGCCAGCTCATCCCGCGTGAGTCGCTGAAGAAGGCGGTGCTCGACTCGGTGCCCCCGGCCTTTGCCGACTTGAACGGCAAGGCCTACGACGCCGGATACGAATACGGCATCAAGCACATGCAGTCCGGCGCGCTTGAACTGGGAGAAGAAGACCCGGTGGCCGTCAGCGAGTAGCCTGGCACATTGTTTCTCTGGCAGCCCCGGCTTTGGCCGGGGCTTTTCTTGCGCACCAGTATTCCCAACCACCGTCTCAATGGACCATTTCTATCCGCGGAATCGTCGCCCCAGCGGCTACGCACGCCTCGCTCCGCCTGTGGCACAATGGAGTTGCATCCAGCACGTGCGGGGATGGTGAAATGGCAGACACACCAGCCTTAGGAGCTGGCGCCGCAAGGCATGGGGGTTCAAGTCCCCCTCCCCGCACCACTGAAACAGTTTCGAGCATGAATGAGGCCGGTCTCTGTGACCGGCCTTCTCGCGCCTCCGACACACAATGGCGGTATATCAGTACTTACGAGTCTGCCGGCGGCCGCTCTTGGGCGGGGCGGTCGAGTTACGCACGATGAGTTTTGGGATGAAGACGATCTGCTGGTCCTTGGAGCCTTCCGTAATCGCCGAGATGATTTCACGCGCCGCGGTTTCGCCCATCAGCCGCAGAGGCTGTTGCACGGTGGTGAGCGTAGGATACGTGATCGAGGCTTCCGCCACATCGTCAAAGCCGACGATGGAAATATCGTCCGGGATGCTGAAACCGGCCTCGCGGAAGCAGTTGATGGCGCCGATGGCCGAGATGTCATTGAAGGCCATTACCGCCGTGAAGTTTCGCCGGTAGGGCAGCAGGCGCTGGGCACAGCGCACGCCCTCCTCCACGTGAGCCATGGGCAGATTGCCCAGGCGCTCCAGTTGGGTGACCAGCGCAGGGTCAATTGTAAGATTGAGTTGGCGTGCCGCTTCGACCACGGCGTCCCAGCGGTCTTCCGTATCTGAGCTGTCCGTATGCCCTTTGATGAACGCAATTTTGCGATGTCCCAGTGAAACCAGGTGCCCCAGCGCGCTCCGAATGCCGGCGTGGTTGTCCACGATGATCGAGGTGCCCTTGGTCGGAGGATCGTGGCGTCCGATGCGGACCACGGGAAGATCAATCTCAGGAAAGAAGTCGCTGTTGACCAGGATAACGCCTTCCGCGCCACGCTCCTCGAAGAGCTCCGCGGTCCGGGTGATGCGCGCCTCCGACCACTGGTGGCTGGCGACGAAAAACTGGTACTCCCCATGGATGAGGTACTGCTCAATCCCGGCCAGCAGGCTGGCGTCGTAGCCCTCGGCCAGGTCCGGTGACAGCACTCCAATCAGGTAGCTGCGCCCCTGGTTCAAGTACCGGGCAAAGAAGTTTGGCTTGTATCCGAAGTCCTTTGCTGCTTGTACGATACGCTCCCTTGTGCGGGGCGCGATGGTGCTGGCGATGGGGGAGTTATTGAGAACGACAGAGATGGTGGTGCTGGACAGGCCGAGGTGTTGGGCTAGGAATTTTAGGGTTACTTTCTTGCCGAAGCGGGTGGCCACGGAGGAAGTCTAGCATGAAATTACTAAAGCGCTTCAGAAAATGTGTTGACACAAAATATGAAATTGGGGTTAAATCTCAACCGTTTTACTAAACCGTTTCAGATATTTCGTCTTTCTGGCGATCGGGCATTCGGGAAAGACCCGGGGATTCTGCGACGGTAGAGTCCTTTTTCCTGGCGCGGCAGATGGGGTGAGAGCGGCGGCGGGGCGGGAACGCGGTAGGAAGTTTACTGGGACATTTTGAATTCTGCTTTGAGGGACAGGAGGCAACACATGAAGCAACGAGTCCACGCTCTTGCCTGTTTGCTCGTTGTACTACTCTGCTGCAGTTTGATGATGGCGCAGTCGGATCGTGCAACGATTTCGGGCATGGTCAGGGACGCCTCTTCGGCAATCCTGCCGGGAGTGCAGGTGCGAATCACCAACGTGGGCACCAACGACGTGCAAGTCACGACCACGGACAACGCCGGATACTACAGGGTCGGCAATCTTCCCATCGGCGACTACAAGATTACCTTCAGCAAGGAAGGTTTCAAGAGCCTGGACCGCAAGGGCCTCACCCTGCTGGTCAGCCAGGTGGCGGAGATCAACGCGACGCTGCAGGTGGGCGCCAAGGCGGAGACCATCGAAGTGGTCAGCCAGGCTCCGGTGCTGCAAACGGAAGACGCCGCGGTTTCCACGAACCTCACCAATGACGCGGTCAGCGAGCTGCCCCTGAACGTTGCCGGCGGCCGCAACCTGTCAACCTTCATGTTCAACTATATTCCGGGCGTGGAAGGCAGCGATTACAGCTCACACGTCAACGGCAGCCTGGCCATGACCAAGGAAGTCATGATTGACGGCACCTCGGCGGTCTCGCAACTGGGCGGCTACATCAGCGAGTCGTCACCGCCAATGGAATCCATTCAGGAATTTGAAGCCGACACCGCCGGCATCAGCGGCGACGCGGGGCGCAGCGGCGGCGGCGTATTCCGCTACGAAATGAAGTCGGGCACCAACAAGATTCACGGCTCTTTGTTCGGATTCATGCATGAAGCGGCGCTGGACGCCATCAGCGCGCAGGACCATCTGAACGCCAAGACCGATCCGAACAACGCGGCGGCCTACCTGAAAAAGAGCGATTCCCTGAGCGATTGGGGCGGCAGCTTCGGCGGCGCCCTGGTCAAGGACAAGCTGTTCTACTACTTCTCGTTTGAGCGCTACATGCAGGCGCAGTGGCTACTGGGCGCCAACTCGCGCACCGTGCCCACCGACGCCATGATGGGCCTGAACAGCGATGGCAGCGTCGCGCCCTATGCGGACCTGGGCGCAATGCTGAGCACCGGCACGGTCATCGGCACCGATCCCTGCTCCAACACCATTTACAAGGGCGCTGTCTTTAATCCGGCCACGGGCTGCGTCTTTGTCAACAACCAGATTCCCACCGGCCTGCTCAGCAACACAACGGCCAAGATCCTGCAGCTGTACCACAAGTACTATCAGCCGGAGTCGCCCTATACGTCTGAACGACGCCGGGCCGGCCTACAATCCCGACCCGTGGTTCCACAACACGCAGACGGCGATCAAGATTGACTACAACCTGAGCAGCAAGCACCGCCTCAACGGGTCGTACTACTACGACGACATTCCGCGCATCAATGCGGATCAGGGTGGAGTGTGGTCCGTCAACGCGCCGTACGGCGGTCCAATGGCCAACTCGTACTGGCATGACACGACGGCGCCGTCGCTGCGCTTCAGCGATTCGTACACCTTCACTCCCCACCTGTTGAATGTTTTCCACTTCACGTTCAACCGCTTCCGCGTACCCAGCGATGCGGTGTCGAAGACCGGCAAGTGGGACCAGGACCTGGGACTGCTGGACGGCGCCGGCAACTTCCCGCTGATCACCTTCAGCACGGGCATGTACACCAACGGCGGCAACTATCAGAATGGCTGGGGCTTCTCCAACCTGGGCAGCCAGTTCAATGACGTGTACGCCGGCAACGCCTTCATCTACAGTGACGAGGTTGACTGGAACAAGGGCCGCCACAACTTCAAGTTTGGCGCCGAGTTCCGCGCCATGCAGATGAACGAGCATCCCGACAACGCCATCTTCAACAACATCACCTTCGATCCGACCTCGACGGCCGGAGCATGGTGGAACTACGGCGCCTACAATATGGTGGGCAACGCTTTCGGCAGCTTCCTGCTGGGCGATGTGTACCTGGCCACCGAGATGCCGAAGGACAATGAGTACGGCCGCCGCAAGGCGTTCGCCTGGTATGCGACCGACGACTTCAAGGTCAACAACCGCTTGACCCTGAATGTCAGCCTGCGCTGGGACTACAACAGCCGCTTCAAGGAAAAGTACGGACACTGGTCGAGCTTTGTAACCGGCGCCGCCAACCCGGTGACCGGCGAAATGGGCGAGTACCAGTACCTGAGCAAGGGTAGCCAGAGCTTTGAAACCAGGCAGAACCCTTACAACTATTCGCCGCACATCGGCGCCGCTTACAAGGTGAATGAAAAGACGGTGGTGCGCGGCAACTTCAGCGTCTTCTACGTGCCGCTGAACATGAACCAGTGGGGCGGCGTGCCGTATCAGCAGACGGGCAACCCGGGCTACTTCCAGCACGCGACGGAATCGGCCTTCAATTGGGACAACGGTTTCACCCCCGTTCTCTCCCAGGTGAAGACTCCGGATTACACCCAGTGGGGCGTGGTCAGCACCGATCCGCACTCGCTGTTGCTGGGCAACACGCAGCAATGGAACATCGGCATACAGCGCGAGCTGGACAAGGCCACCAAGGTGGACGTGAGCTGGACGCAGAGCAATAGCTATCACCTGCACAGCGGCTATCTGCGCACCAACCAGCCGACCGTGGCCAACATGCAGAACTACGTGCTGAATGGCCAGTATCCGTCCACTTATAACGGCTACTTCGGTTATGGCGGCACGGGACCGGGCTACCAGGGCATCACCCCGTATCCGCAGGTGGCAGTTGCCTACGGTCCGTTGTTCTCGGTGAATCCGCCGCTGGGCAACGCCGACTACAAGAGCTTCCAGGTCAGCGTGACGCGTCGTGCCTCGCATGGAGTCTCCCTGCAGGGCAGCTACAACTGGTCGCGCTCGCATGGCGACGTGGATGAGGACTTCGGCGAGCCGTGGTGGGCTGGCAGCATCCAGAACATCTACGACTTGAAGAACGAGCGCAAGTCCATCTCCAGCTTTGACATGACCCATATCGTGAAGGGCTATGTCATCTACGAGCTGCCTTTCGGCCGCGGCAAGATGCTGCTCGGGAACGCTGGTCCGGTGGTGAACGCCCTGGTGGGTGGCTGGAGCCTGAACGGCGACTTCCACTACAACACGGGCACGCCGATCCAGTTGTTCTCGCAGAACTCCTACCCGGGCTTCAACTCCGTCTATGTGAACATCGCGTCGGGTTGCCATCTGACGAATGGCAGTCCGGAGCTCAACAAGCAGTGGTTGAACACGAGTTGCTTCCTGAATCCAGCCGCCGCCCAGTTGGGCACGGCCGGCCATTACATCGGCCAGGTGCGCAACCCGGGTCTGGCAACGGAGAATCTTGGCGTTCACAAGACCATGGCCATGGGTGACCGCAGCCAATACCGGCTGACCCTGCGCATGGAGTTCTTCAACGTATTCAATCGCCATCAGATGGGCGGACCGGACACCAATATGTCGGACTCCACCTACGGACAAATCATCAGCTACGGCGGTCTGGGAGGCCGCGTCGGACAGTTTGGCGCGCGCTTTACCTTCTAGCTGAAACGTGGCTCAATCTCCCGGGCAGTCGCTTGCGGCTGTCCGGGATCTTCCACCAAACCGCTTCACCGGAACTCAGCGGCAGCAGTTGTGGCTCCAGCAGGGGAGACGTGGCAATGGCGGCGCAGCCGGGCAAACTCAGATTCGGTGAAAAAGTCGGCTACGGACTGGGCGACACGGCCTCGAACTTCTACTGGCAGATGTTCCTGAACTTTCTGGCATTCTTTTACACCGACGTATTTGGAATCACCGCCGCAGCGGCGGCCACCATGTTCCTGGTGGTTCGCATCCCGGACACATTCATTGACCCGGTGATGGGCATCGTCGCCGACCGCACCCAGACGCGCTGGGGACACTACCGTCCCTACCTGCTATGGGGCTGCCTGCCGATGGCCGTCATGGGCGTGCTCACCTTCACCACGCCATCCTTTGGGCCGCAGGGCAAGCTGGTGTACGCCTACGTGACGTACAGCCTGATCATGCTGGCCTATACCTTCGTCAACATTCCATACGGGGCGCTGATGGGGGTGATCTCGCCCAACTCGCTGGAACGGACCAGCGTCTCCAGCTATCGCTTTGTGCTGGCCTACGTCGGGCTGTTCATGGTGCAGGGGCTGACCATCCCAATGGTCAGGCGCTTCGGACACGGCAACGACCAGCGCGGATTTCAACTGGCGATGGTGGTCTACGGCGCGATGGCGCTCGTCCTTTTCATGGTCACCTTCTTCACCACGCGGGAGCGGGTACAGCCGGCGCGGGAGAGCAGCCATGTGCTGCGCGACGATCTTCGCGACCTGACCCACAACCTGCCCTGGGTGATGGTCAGCCTAGTCGGCGTCTTTGCCGTCTTCTATATCTCCATCCGCATGGGCGCCATCCTCTATTACTTCAAGTACTGCGTGGTGCGGCCCGGCGAGCTGATACATCTGGACTACCGCCTGCTTGGCTACCATCTGGAAACCCGGTTGAGCGGTGAAGCCCTGGCCTCGTGGTTCATGGCAATCGGCACGGCGGGAGTCATTGCGGGTGCGGCCATGGCACGCCCATTAAGCGAGCTTCTGGGCGGCAAGCGCAGGGCCTACATCATCCTGATGAGCCTGGCCAGCACACTGACCGTGCTCTTCTACTTTGTGCCGCTCAGCAATATTCCGCTCATCTTTGTGACGCACATCGGTATCTCGACCCTGTTCGCTCCCACGTCACCTCTGCTGTGGGCGTTTTACGCCGACACGGCGGATTACTCCGAGTGGCGGAACGGACGGCGGGCCACGGGGCTGGTCTTCAGCGCGGCGTCGTTCTCACAGAAAATCGGCTGGGCGGTTGGCAGCTCGCTCTTTCTCTGGCTGATTGGCGCCGTCGGCTTCCATGCCAACGTGCAGCAGTCGCAGCACGTGCAGCTGGGCATCCGTTACATGATGAGTTTCTTTCCCGCTGCCGTCGGCTTTCTCTCCGCGGCCTGTGCCGTGTTTTACCGGCTGGATGACAAGGTGATGGTGGAAATCGAAAGGGAACTGCAACAACGCAAAGCAGCGCAATCATAAGCAGGCTACGTGCAATGGAGCTGGTTGTGGCAAAACATAGATTAACTGTCGTACTGATCATTCTCTGGATTCAAGTCGCAGCGTTGCAGGGCGCGGGGCTGCCCGGGCCGCGGAAGGTTGATCTTCGCCGCCAGCAGTGGAACGGTGACGCGATCTGCTACTCAGGTTTCCGCGGTGGAGAAAGTCCGAACCTGGGCATATTCCCCACGCGTGCGGAGGTGGCAGAAGACGCGAGCCTGCTGGCGCGGCACTGGCGGTTGCTGCGCGTCTACGGCGCCGACCCGCAGGCGGAGCGACTGTTGCAGGTTATTCGCGAACAGAAGTTGCCCGTGCGGGTCATGCTCGGCATCTGGCTGACTGGAGCATCGGGGCGCGAGGCGGAGAACGAGGCGCAACTGGCGGAGGGCATCCGGCTGGCGAATCAATATCGCAGCCTGATTGCGGCCGTAAGCATTGGCAACGAGGCGCTGGTCGAGTGGAGTGACCACAAGATGACCGAGCCGGCGCTGATTGCCGCCGTGGAGCGGGTGCGCCGCGCGGTGCATGTGCCCATCACCGTGGCCGATGACTACCTGTACTGGGTGAAGCCGGATGCGGCGCTGGTCAGCCACGTGGATTTCATCACCCTGCATACCTATCCCGTATGGGGGCGCGAGGACATAGACACGGCGCTGGCCACCACGGAGAAAAATTACCGCAAGGTTCAGGCTGCCCATCCCGGCAAAGTGATTGTGCTGGGAGAAGTCGGCTGGCCAACCTACACCGAAGGCGACAAGCACGTGCCGCGCGCCGGAGACGAGCAGAAGCAGAAGACTTACTTTGCACAGATCAGTACGTGGGCACGCGAACAACAGGTCACGGCCTTCGTGTTTGAAGCCTTCGACGAGTCATGGAAGGGAAGCGGCACCGAAGGTCACTGGGGATTGTTCAGCGAGCAGCGCATGGCCAAGCCGGCGGTTCTCAGCCTCTATCCCGAGCGGAAGCCCAGCGGGCCGACATCTCCTGGCTATGACGCTCTGCCAGTGCAGGTAGTGAAATGAGCGCGCCACAGGTCACCAGGAAACCATCCGCCGGGCACGGGACTGTGCAGCCGGAGGGCAGCTTCGTGGAACTCCACGGCGAGCCTTTCTACCTGGTTGCGCACTGCGATGCCATGGAGCCGTTCTTCCTCAGCGTCGTCAGCGCCAGTGACCACTACCTGTTTGCGTCGAGCAATGGCGGACTCACCGCCGGGCGCAGGAATCGCGACAAAGCGCTCTTCCCCTACTACACCGACGACCGTGTGCATGACAGCGTGGAGCACACCGGCTGCAAGACCATTCTGCGGGTACGCGACGCCGGGTCAGACGCGGTGTGGGAGCCTTTCAGTGAGCGTGGCACCTCGGGCCGCCCGGCGCATGGCGAGCGCGAGCGCAACCTGTACAAGAGCGTCTATGGCAATCGCATCGTCTTCGAGGAGATTCATCATGGCCTCGGGCTCAGCTTTCGTTACGAGTGGGCGACCAGCGAGCGCTTCGGTTTTGTACGCACGGCGCGGCTGACCAATCTGCGCGCCGATGTGCGCCAGGTAGAGGTTCTGGATGGATTGCAGAACCTGCTGCCGGCGGGTGTGACGCAACGCTTCCAGTTGGAGTACAGCACGCTGGTGGATGGCTACAAGCGCGCGGAACTCGAACCTCGAAGCGGCATGGCGATCCTGCAATTGACCAGCGTTCCGCAGGACCGTGCCGAGCCCAGTGAAGCGTTGAGTGCCAACGTGGTGTGGGCCCTTGGGATGCGGTCGCCCTGCCACCTGCTGAGCAGCACACAACTGGAGGCCTTCCGTAACGGCGAGGCCTTGCATGAAGAAACGGAGATTCATGGGCGGCGCCTTGCCTACTTCCTAAGCGCCGCCGCCACGCTTGGTCCGCATGGCAGCAGCGAGTGGATCATTGTCGCGGATATCAATCTTGATACCGCCGCAGTGAAGAATCTGCTGCATCTGCTGGGAGAAGAGCGCGACCCCGGCAGGCTGCTCAAGCAGGACATGGATCGTGGCACACAGAGCCTGCGGCGTATCGTCGGGGCGGCCGACGGCTTGCAGTGCACGGCCAGCCTGCCCAATACATGGCATCACTTTGCCAGCACCATGTTCAACGTCATGCGCGGCGGCATCCCCGCGGATCAGTATTTTGTCAGCGCCGAAGACTTCCGCCTCTTTGTGTCGCAGATCAATCGCAAGGTTGCGCGACGGCACGCCCGCTTCCTGCGGAAGCTGCCCGAGCGGCTGACCTACGACGAGCTGGTGGAGCGTGCCACCGCGAAGGATGATCCCGATCTCGAGCGCATCGCTCGCGAATACCTCCCGCTGACCTTCAGCCGCAGACATGGGGATCCCAGCCGGCCGTGGAATGTCTTTGAAATCCGTTTGAAGGATGAACGAGGGCGCCCGCTGTTGAACTACCAGGGGAACTGGCGGGACATCTTCCAGAACTGGGAGGCCCTAAGCCATTCCTATCCGGGCTTTGCCACGGCGATGATCTTCAAGTTCCTCGATTCCTCCACGGTGGATGGCCACAATCCCTATCGCATCTCGCGTGAGGGCTACGAATGGGAGGAATTGGAGCCGCATGATGCGTGGTCGTTCATCGGCTACTGGGGCGACCACCAGGTGGTGTATCTGCTGCGGCTGCTGGAGCAGGCAAAGCGAAGCGCTCCGGGAGCGCTGGCTCCGATGCTCGTCCGTGACGTCTTTGTCTACGCCAACGTCCCCTACCGCATCCGGCCCTATTCAGAGATGTTGGCCGACCCGCGCAGCACGATTGTGTTTGACCAGGCTGCGCATAAGCGCGCCTTGCGGCAGGCGGCAAAGCTGGGCGCGGATGGCAAGGCCCTGCTCGACGCGGAGGGGAATCCCGTCCGTGCCAACCTGGCGGAAAAACTCCTGCTGCTGTTGCTGACCAAGCTGACCAGCTTTGTGCCGGAGGCCGGCATCTGGCTGAACACGCAGCGTCCTGAGTGGAACGACGCGAACAACGCGCTGGTTGGTTTTGGCGCCTCCATGGTGACGCTGTACGCGCTGCGCCGCTACCTGCATTTTCTGGATGCACTGTTCGCCGGGAGCGGGATTGCGGAATTTCCGATCTCCGGTGAGTTGGCGAAGCTGCTTGCCGAAGTGCTCGGCACACTCCAGGCGAATGAGCCGGAAGCGGGTGCCGCCACAACGGATACGCGGCGCAAACAACTTCTGGATGCCCTGGGCAAGGCAGGCAGCAGCTATCGCAAGCAGATGTATGACGCCGCCTTCGGCAGTTCGCGCTGCGTCATCAGCCTCGATCAGATTCGCGCGCTTTTCGCCACGGCTCTTTGGCACGTGGATCACTCCATCCGCGGCAATCGCCGTAGCGATGGACTCTACCACGCCTACAACGTGCTGGAATTCACCGGGAACGAGATTCGGGTCCGCCGCCTGCCGCTCATGTTGGAAGGTCAGGTCGCGGTGCTGGGCAGCGGAGCGCTCTCGGCGGACGAGGCGAGCGGTCTTTTGCAATCCCTGCGCTCCAGCGCGCTCTACCGGCCGGACCAGCACAGCTACATTCTCTATCCCTTAAGTAGCCAGCCGTCTTTCCTGGGGAAGAACAACCTGAAGCCGGAGCAGTGGAAGCGTTCGCGGCTGCTGCAGAAGATGATTGCCCTCGGAGACCATCGCCTGGTTGCAGCCGACGTGCAGGGCGGAGTGCATTTCCAAGCCGACTTCCAGAACGTCTCCGTGTTGCGGCAGGCGCTCGCCAGGTTGAAAGACCCTGCGCTGGCGGCCCTGGCCCGGGAGGAAGAGCAACTCATCTGCGACCTGTACGAGGAGGTCTTCCAGCACAGGTTCTTCACCGGCCGCTCCCAGACGATGTACAAGTACGAAGGGGTGGGCTGCATTTATTGGCACATGGTCAGCAAGTTGCTGCTGGCCGTGCGCGAGGTGCTGACCGAGGCCGTGCACGACGGAGCCAAGGCATCCACTCTCGCCCGGTTGCGCGAGCAATACAACGACATTCGCGATGGCCTGGGGCCGCACAAGACTCCCGGAGAGTTCGGAGCCGTCCCCATGGATCCATATTCCCACACGCCGGGATTTGCCGGCGCGCAGCAGCCCGGCATGACCGGCCAGGTGAAGGAAGATTTCATTGCCCGCCTGGGTGAAATGGGACTGACGGTACGCGGCGGCGAGATTCATTTCGATCCGCGCCTTATTACGCGCGAAGAATTTCTAACCATTCAGACCGCATTGCATTACTGGGATATCAGTGGCCATCCGCAGAGTGTGGAACTGGAGGCCGGCACGCTGGCATTTACCTTCTGCCAGCTTCCGGTGGTTGTGCATCGCAGCGGCACCGAGCGAATTGAAATGACCGATGCTGCGGGAACGCGCCACGTTATGCAGGGGTTGGGCCTCGGCCGCGAAGTCAGCTCCCGGATATTCCAGCGCAATGGCGAGGTCACTCGTCTGGATGTGTATTTCGGCATGGCGTGACCCACGTGGGGAAAGCCGGCGGACAATGGAGGGAGGACGGAGAATGAGAGGGAATGAGATGACACAAAGTGTAACGGGAGGTTTGAGCCGGGGGCCGCGTTCCCAGGCGCTCCGCGCCATTCTGGTGGGTGTCCTGCTGGTGGCCATGCAGACCATGAGTGCCTGCGGAGGCAGCGGCAGTTCCGGCAGCGGAGGTGGAGGCGGCGCCACAGCGGCAGCTACACCCACCATTACCTCGAGCGCGGCTTTGAACGGTGCGTCCCTGGTGTCGCTCTCTGACAGTACGAGCGGCGCAACCATCTACTACACCACCGATGGCACCACTCCCGGCACCACTTCACGCCAGTACTTCTCACCGTTCCTGCTGGCCTCGAACGTCACGGTCAAGGCCATGGCCACAGCCGTGGGATACAGCAACAGCGCGATGGCCAGCCAGAGCTACAGCCCGAATATCGCCAGCGGCACACTGGTGTGGAGCGATGAATTCACCAACACCACAAGCTCCAACGCCGCCCCGAACTCCGCGGTGTGGACCTACGAAACCGGCGCCGGTGGCTGGGGCAACAACGAACTGGAAACCTACTGCGCCTACGGCAGCGCGTCTTCTCCATGCAGTACGAGCACTCCCAATTCCTACGTCGGCACAGATGGCTACTTGCACATCATTGCCCAGCAGCCGAGCAATGGTGTTTACACCTCCGCCCGCATGAAAACCCAGGGGCTGTTCAGCTTCAACTACGGACGGGTCGAAGCCCGCATGCAGTTGCCGGAAGGGCAGGGGCTTTGGCCGGCATTCTGGCTGCTGGGCGCCAACTACCCGTCTGCGGGCTGGCCGGCCTGTGGCGAGCAGGATGTGATGGAGCATATCAACGCGCCATCTCCCGATTGGGTCGCCGGCTCGCTGCATGGCACAAACATGAATCTCTCTGACGACTATCCGGGTTCGACCGGCAATGCCTTCGCCGCCTCCGATTGGCATGTTTACGGCATGATCTGGTCAGACCAGCAGATTCAGTATTACGTGGATACGCCGACCAATGTCTACGCGACCCTCACCCCGGCCAGCATGGCAGGTCAGAGTGGCGCGGTGTGGCCGTTTGACTCCGGCAGCGGCGCATTCATCATCCTGAACATGGCCGTGGGCGGCAACTGGCCCGGCTCGCCGAACAGTTCAACTCCATTTCCATCCGAGGTGTTGGTGGATTACGTGCGCGTGTATACGAATTAAACCTCCAACTTGAGTCGCTCCGGTGCGGAAGCTGCCTGCCACAGGGCGAACGTGGCGCGCCGCCATGCCGCACCGGATTTTTCTTGTAAGCTGTATTACTGCCGGGGGTTTGGCGCGAAGTAGATGCCAATCCGCACAGCGAAAGTAGACCGCGTCGAGATGGTTCCTATGTGCAACAACATGAAGAGGCTGCTGCTTCTTACCTGCGTGGCGTTGTTATGGAGCGTCGCGGACGTGCCTGCCCGTGCGCAGCATGCGCTGCCGGCCTCGCCGCAGGTGGAGGCGCGTGCGCGGCAGATTCTGGCGCAGATGACGCAGGATGAAAAGCTCGACTACATCGGCGGCGTAAACGACTTTTTCGTGCGCGCCATTCCACGGCTGGGTGTGCCCCAGCTGAAGATGAGCGACGGTCCCCTCGGGACGCGCAACGATGGCGTGGCAACGGCCTACCCCGCGGGCATTCTGCGCGCCGCCACCTGGGACACCGCACTGGAGCAAAAGCTCGGCGTTGAGCTGGGCCGCGACTCGCGAGCCCGTGGCGTGCATTTTCTGCTGGCTCCGGCGATGAACATCTATCGCGCGCCGATGTGCGGACGCAACTTCGAGTACTTTGGCGAGGATCCCTATCTCGCGTCACGCATGGCGGTGGCGGTCATTGAAGGCATCCAGAGCCAGGGCGTGGTGGCCACGGCCAAGCATTACATGGGCAACAACCAGGAGTGGGAGCGTTACAAAGTCAGCTCGGATATGGACGAGCGCACCATGCACGAGATCTACCTGCCGGCCTTTGAAGCCTCGGTGAAAGAGGCAGCCGTCGGCGCCGTGATGGACTCCTACAACATGGTCAACGGCCAGCACGCCACGCAGAACCATCACCTCAACACCGAGATTCTGAAGCAGCAGTGGGGCTTCCAGGGCATCCTGATGAGCGATTGGGACTCGGTGACCGATGGCCTGACGGCGGCCACCAGCGGACTGGATCTGGAGATGCCGGCGGCGACGTTCATGACCCGCAAAACGCTCACGGATGCCCTCGCCAGCGGCAAACTTACGCAGTCTCAACTGGATGACAAAGTGCTGCGCATCCTGCGCACGGCCATCGCCTTTGGATTCTTTGACCGCCCGCAGAAGGATGCCGCAATCCCCCTCGACAATCCGCAGGGGCGCCAGGTGGCGCGCCAGGCGGCGGAGGAAGGCATCGTGCTGCTGAAGAACAACGGCATCCTTCCGCTTGATCCGCGCAAGCCTGCGACGATCGCAGTCCTCGGTCCCAATGCCGACCCAGCGGTCACCGGCGGCGGAGGCAGCTCTCTGGTGCAGCCCTATCGCCCTGTCAGCGTCTTGCAGGGAATCCGCAGCCTGGCCGGCGAGCGCACGAAGGTCGTGCATGCCACGGGTGTGCAGCTTCCGCAGGAAGTGTTTGCCGAAACGCGCCTGACGGTGGACCCCGAGGGGCGCCAGCCCGGTGCCAGCGCCGAATACTTCAACAACATGGAGATGAAGGGTGAACCGGCATTGCGCCGCGTGGACGCCCACATCTACTTTGACTGGGGCGAGGGCAGCTACGCCGACAGCCAGCCGGTGGACTTCTTCAGCGCGCGCTGGAGCGCCTACTTCACTCCGGAGAGCAGTGGCACCTACACCTTTGACGTTCAGGGCGACGACGGCTTCCGCCTCTTCGTGGATGACAAGCCGCTGATTGAGCAGTGGCGTTACCTGGGTGAGACAGTGGTGCAGGCCTCGATGCCGCTCGAAGCCGGCCGCCACTACAGGATTCGCGTCGAGTATTTTGAGGGAACCGGGCAGGCCAAGATCGGCTTCGGCATCTCGTCGAACTCCCGGGTGCCGCTGCAAAAGGCCGTGGCCGCGGCGAAGTCGGCGGATGCCGTCGTGCTCTGCGTTGGCTTCGACCGCACCAGCGAGGGCGAAGGTTCCGATCGTCCGTTCGCGCTGCCGGAGGCGCAGCTTGAGTTGATCCGCCAGGTCTTGGATGCGAACCGCAACGTGATCGTCGTGCTCAACGCCGGCGGCAACGTGGATATGTCACCCTTCCTGGAGAAGGCCGCGGCGGTCTTGCACGCGTGGTATCCCGGCGAAGAGGGCGGCACGGCCGTGGCGGAGATATTGACCGGCGCGGTAAATCCCTCCGGCAAACTGCCTGCGTCGTTTGAGCGACGCTGGGAAGACAATCCCGTGCATTACAGCTACTACGACGTGAACAACAGCCGCCACGTGCGCTACACGGAAGGCATCTTCCTCGGTTATCGGCACTACGATCGCTCGCCGGTGAAGCCGCTCTTTCCCTTTGGCTTCGGACTCAGCTACACGACGTTTGCATACAGCGGCCTGAAGCTGACCGCCGCTGGAGATCACGCGATAGTTCGCTTCACGGTGACCAACACAGGCACTCGCGCAGGCGCCGAGGTGGCGCAGGTCTACGTCGGAGAGCGTCATCCCAAAGTGCCGCGCCCGGTCAAGGAGCTTAAGGGCTTTGCGCGTGTAGCATTGCAGCCCGGTGAGAGCCGCGAAGTAACGGTCAGCCTCAATCGCCGCGCCTTCAGCTACTACGACGAAAGCTCCGCCAACTGGAAGCTGCAGCCCGGGCGCTTTGACATCTCCGTCGGAGGCTCCTCGCAGGCCATCGCTCTACACAGCTCGCTCCGCGCCAAATAGCTTTGCGCCTTGGCCGCCATTCAGTTGGGGGCCCCACGATCAATGCTCGGCCAATGTTTGCCGGGGATTCGTGTATTCATACCGTTTTGGGAGTGCCCAGCGCTCACGATGACAAATCGCTTCCCAGCGCCAGAAACGGGCGTACTATGAGTGCGTTCTTCGTGTCATAAGGACCTTCCGGTGACCTGCGCATCGTCCACCCGCCGCCGATTCTCTTCATTTCAACGGGCCCCTTCTCTCGAAAGGAGAACTTCGATGCACCGCATTTCGTCCGTTGCCCAACGCCTGTTCGCTTCACTCGTTCTTCTTCTGATTCTTGTACTTACCGGCGCCGCTCAATCCATCACTCCCATTACCCAACAGATTGCACTGCCCGGCTCGCCGTTCGCGGTTGCGGTTACTCCCGATGGGCGCTATGTCTTTGCCTCGCTCAGCGGACTTGCCGCCGGTATCGCAATCATCGAGCAGGACAGGTCCTCGGCGACTTTGTTGGGCGTGCTCGCCATCAACGATCCGGTCTTCGGACTGGCCGTCACCTCCGACGGCAAGTACCTGCTGGACACAGTGCAAGGCACCCCGGCCGTTCAGATCATTGACATCAAGCAAGCCGTCGCCGGCAGCGCCGGCGCGATTCTTGGCGCGATTCCACTGCCTTACAACGCCGGACCGATCGAGGTCGCACTTTCGAATGACGATCGTTTTGCCTTTGTCGCCAATGAGAGCAATGCAACCGTCACGGTGATTGATCTGAAGATGGCGATTGCCTCGCCCACCACGGCCGCCATCGTTGGCAACATTCCGGTGGAGATCGCGCCGGTGGGAATGGCGATCTCGCCCGATGACAAGCTGATGTATGTCACAAACGAAGTGGCCAACCCCACCGACCCCGGCTACAGCGCCACGGCCTGCACCACGTCAACCGGCAGCACCATGCCGGAAGGCACTCTGACCGTCGTTGATCTCCGCAAAGCCGAACGCGATCCCGCGGACTCGGTCCTGGCCAGTGTGTACGCCGGATGCTCTCCCGTGCGGGTGGCTCTTTCCGCGGATGGCCGCATCGTATGGGTGACTGCGCGCATGGAGGACAACCTTCTGGCCTTTGACGCAAAGCACCTCCTCGATAATCCAGCCGACGCGCTCATCTCTCGCACCCCGGTCGGAGTTGCTCCCGTCGGGCTTCAGTTGTTCGATCGCGGACGCCGTATCGCCGTGGCAAACTCCAACCGTTTCACCACCGGGCAGACCGGCACCGTGAGCATCGTCAGTACCTCCCGGGCGTTGCGCAACCTGGGCAGCGCTGCCACGCTTGCCACCTTCGCGGCCGGCCAGTTCCCGCGCCAGTGGGCGTTGTCACCAAACGGCGAGTATCTTTATCTGACGGAATTCAGCTCGAACCTTCTCGCCATCTTCCCGGTGGCTCCACTGCTGGAAGATGTGAAGGCCGCAGACAAGGAGTGAGGAGCGGCTCGTGCGCCCTGGAGTTAGCGATGTCTCGACTCCGGGGCGCGCGTCCGCACATTTCGGTCTGTGATAGTGAGCGGAAAGGCCTGCTCGCAACAGGCATCGAATCGCGAAGAGAAATCACGGCGCCTCGGCTACCCGCCGCTTCTTGCGCGCCGGACTGCTTTCTTCCCGGGCTTCCGATTGGTTGCTCCGCCCGCGGCCAGCAGCGGGATCAGTTTCCCGGCAATCGGCGATCCCAACCCGGTGCAGGCATCCCAGCCGGGGCCTGCCGAGAAAGCTCCGTTGTTGCCCTGTGTAATGTCGTTGAACGCCGCTGCCGCCTTGGCCGCATACAGAGCGGGCTGAACGAAGCCCACCGGCGAGCCCAGTTGCTGGTTGGCCACGGCGATCAGCCCCGCCCACAGTGGAGCCACCGCGCTGGTTCCGCCAATGACCTCTGTCTCTCCATCCACCCGGATCGTGTAGCCCGTCGTCGGATCAGCGTCACCGGCAACGTCAGGAACTCCACGGCCACCGCCGCTCGCACTGGACGCCGGCACCTTCGCGTTCGCCTGCCAGCTTGGCAAGGGAAACACATTGCTGACTCCGCCGCCGGTCGCGCCTTCCTGGCTGGCCAGCTCGTTCCAAACCACCTCGGAGGAGATTGTCGCTCCATTGGCCACCAGTTTTGTCCCGCCGCAGGCCAGCACATGCGGGCTGGAAGCAGGGAAGTCCACGTTGTTTCCCGTTCCGCCGTCGCTTGACCCATCGTCGCCCGCCGCCACCGTAATCGTGATTCCCAGCGCGGCCGCCGACTGGCATGCCGCATCCAGAGCCGCCATGGACTGCGCCGTCCAACTCGACTCCGGCCCGCCCCAACTGATCGAGATCACACTCGGCTTGTTGGTCGCGTCGTGCACCGCCGTGGTGATGGCGTCAATGAAACCCTGGTCCGTATTCGGCGCGAAGTAGACAGCGATCTTTGCTCCCGGCGCGACAGAGGCGGCAACCTCAATGTCCAGCATCACTTCGCCATCGGCGCTCGAAGCGGTTGACGGAGCATTTTTCCCGTTGTCCACGCTCACCGCGGAGATGGACGGCGCCGGAAGTCCAAGGCTCTTGAAGTACGCCGTCAGGTCCGCCTGTTTGTAGCCGCCCCCAAGTTCGATGAGGCCGATGGTTTCGCCCGCGCCGCTCGCCGTTGCCGGAAACTGATAGGCTTCCGCCACCTGCACCGGGGTGTAGCTGGTGGAGTCGGCAGCGGCCTTCTTTTGCGGCCTGCGCAGCCGGAAGTGCGGTTTTGCCTGCGGACGGTTGTCCAGGCCCAGCACCGCCTCCACCACTCCCAACATTTCCTTCGGAAGATAAATTCCGCCCTCACGCACGCGGTACTCTGCGCCGCCGATCGTGCACTGCGTGAGCGCCACGCCGAAGGCCTTCTGCATCCCGGCCGCAGCGCCGGTAAGCTGCACCGTGCGCCGCACAACCGACATCGGATCGGGCTCAACCTTCAGATCGAACTCGCGGGCAAATGCCTTCAGCAGCTTCAGCGTATTGGAATCGGCTGCGTAATGCCGTTTGAATTCAGCGCCCGTCACGCGAGCTGGACCGTTGGCTCGTCCACTGCGGCGGTTGATCTTCAGCGCTTCCTTGCGCTTCAAGATGACGGAGACCGTCACCTTCGCTCTTGCAGGCGTGGACTTCACGTGCGCCGCGCCTGTCAAGGCAGTCTTCTCGCTGCCGGGCAGCAGCGCTCGCTCCTGCTCCGTAAAGCGCAAGGCCCTGCCTCGCGCCGTTGATTTCTTCAGGGATTTCGCCATAGCTCGCCTCGGGCTGGTAACTCTTACATTGGCCTTCGCAAGTGTCGCTTTTCAAAAGCGTCAGGAAGCCACGGGAAGCTTGACGCTCGCCCTCATTCGTTTGATCCGGTCCAGTTTTCCGCCGAGTTCATGAATCTTCCTTGAGCGTAACTGGAGGACAAAGAGCTGCTCCGGGGAAAGCGCGGGCCGTGTTCCAAACGCCTGAAGCTGAAGATCAATTAATTGGTTGAGTTCTCCCTCAATTGCGGAGGTCCGATCCGCTGTCATGAAAGTTTCTCCTGGATGGATTGCTGTGAACGGCGACTCGCGCAAATTATACCGCTCATTCACGGGCCTGGCGTGCTGCGCCTCCGCCACTTGGCCGATTTAGCGAAATGTTCATGCAGTGGTGTGCGCATCGCACCCGCTGCGCTGCCGTTCCGGCGTTCTGCTTCTTATACATAGCGGCTGCCATCGCACGCGGGCCGCATTACGCTTATCCGTCATTCCTCGAATTGCGTGCGGGCAACACAAAGGCCGGATGTCTGTTCAATGTTGAACAGTCCGCTTTTCGATGGTCTTGTTACCGTGATGGCCGCTCTGGCTGCCCTTCACAAAACCGGAGGGTCACTCCGAAAACAAAACCAATCCACTAGGAGGGAATCACCTTGAAAGACGAAACGACTTTTGGAAATACGAAGAAAGTGTCTCGTGCCGAACTGGTCACGTTGTTGAACGAGGATCTGTCGCGCGAGTACCAAGCGATGATTTGGAATATCGTCTGCTCCCAGACATTGAAAGGCGCTGAGTTCATGAACATCGCAGCAGAGCTTGAAACGCATGCTGCGCAGGAACTGAGCCATTCACTGGTCATCGCGAAGCAGATTGATTATCTCGGCGGAATGCCGGCCGTTGAAACCAGGACGGTGAGGACTTCAGAAAAACCGGAAGAGATGCTGCAGTTCAATCTCGACAACGAAACCGAGACGATTCGAAACTATCGCGAGCGCGTCCACCAATGCGAGGAATTGGGCGAGTTTGCGATAGGCGAACAGATTCGCAAGATCCTGGTGGTGGAACAAGACCACCAGATTGCACTGGCCACCGCCCTGGGCAGGAACGTACCCGCCCAGCGCCGGGCGGCATAGGAAGCATGGAGAATTCATCGCTGGCCTCTGTCAATGACCAGGATTGCTCCCTGACTTCCAGTGGCTGCACTTGCTGTTAAAACGCGTTGCGGCAGTGGACATGAGGAGTCTCTCGGAACTCCGCGTGGATTCCATTGCTGCTGCCCGGGTGAAGCAGGTGCAGCCACTGCCATGGCTTTCATTTGCATGTACACGCCGGAACATTCCATGAGCCTGCTGCCATGCATTCGCTCAGGCGCTGGCCACTGCCGCTCCTGCGCGCACCACGTCCACCATCTCGCGGATTGACTGGATCACCAGTTCCGGCTCGTCCAGATGAATCCAGTGGGCGCTTTCTTCGGCAATCACCTGCACCACGTTATCGCCGATGCAGCATAGCTGTTCCGCACTCAGCGGTGAGCTCTGTCCCGGCGTCAGCAGCAGCACGGGAATGCCTTCGATGGGCAGCGCGTTGTGCATCTCGCGAACCGTGTCCGGCACGGCCTGCACGTGGCGGCGCATACCGTCGTAGTAGCCTGGGCGAGACCAATGCGCGGCCACCACCGGCCACACCTGCCGCGGCATCTTCTGCACCTCGCTCGTAATGCGGCTCAGCACGTGGCGTCCACCGTCGCCGGCGGCGTCGGCGAAAAATCCCGAGATGCGCCCGCTGCGGCACAGCAGCGATGTGACGGCCAGCCGCGCCAGTCCAAAGCGCGCAATGGGAATGGCGAAGCTGGAGAGCTTGACGCCGCGGTCGAGCGCGGCCTGCTTGGCGGGAGCAAGCGGCGGCCACTCCTCGCAGCGCATCGGGTCCACCAGGATGACGCCGGCCACCATCTCCGGATAGAGCAGCGCGAAGCGCCGCATCACCAGTCCGCCAAAGGAGTGCCCCACCAGGATGAACGGTGGCTCGATGTGGGCCTCGCGCAACAGCGCCAGCAGTTCCACGGCGATGTTGTTGGGGGTGCGTGTCGTGCGTGTGGGCGAGCTCCAGCCCAACCCGCCGCGATCGTAGCTGGCGGTAAAGGTGTGGCTCGAAATCTCTTCCTGGATGTGGCACCAGTTCAGATTGGTGGCCGCGATGCCGGCCTCAAAAATCACCGCCGGGCCGCCCGAGCCCTTCTCCAGCAGGTAGTGCCTGGAGCCGTTGCCGATCTCCACCCACCGCCCCTCGGCGGCAAAGCGGCGCCGGTCGCGCCGGTTGCCCCACAACTGGTACACATATCCCACCGCGGCTACCGCGACTGGTACGGCCAACAAGTACAGAAGATATCTCATGCCCTTCCTAGAAGTGGGTCAGCGATTCTGCGTTGAACTCCCCCGCAGTGAGGTTTGCCTTGCCTGTGCCGCGTTCAATCACCAGCAGCGTTGAGCCCGCCCGCCCGTGGAACTTCACTTCCACCTGGCTTGCCAACCAGATTCCTCCGTTGTGCCGCAGCCCGTAATACGTATATTCCTTCACCGCGCCGGAGCGCCGCACCACCTTCTCCACGTACACGGGGAAGGCGATCTCTTTGTCCAGCCAGCTGCGCACCTCGCTGTAACCACTGCGCTCGGCCGCTCCCGGAGTGCTGCGTACCAGGTTGCAATCGTGCGCGCCGTAGCGCGGCTGCCCGGCCAACTGCTGCCCTTGCCAGAAGTATTGCGCGTCCAGAAAATCCTCGTAGCTGAAGCCCGGCCCGTTCGGCCCATCGCTCCACTGCTCGAAGGGCAGCGCTTTGGCTGCCGCGTCTCCGGGATGCGCGATGAGGATGGTGTCGTGACCATTGGGGCGCATCTCCAGCAGGATGTGGGCGCGTGCCGCCGCCGGAGAACGCACATCGAGCAGCACCTTCAGCGAGCCCGCAATCCACTTTGCCTTCAGCGTAATGTCTTCACTGGTGCGCTTGCCGCCGCCATCCACCTTCACCAGCCGGCCCGTCACGCGGAAGTCCGAGGTGCGCAGGCGCTCGCGCACCGGAGCCAGCACGGTCTGCACATCCGCCGCATGCATCGGCAGCGTGGTCAACAAAATCATGGAGAGGGCGGCGTGGCGCAGCATCATGAGGCGCCCTTTCCGCTTTCGATCCTTCCGTCGCGAATGCGTATATGGCGCGGCGCGCTGGCGGCAATCTCGTTCTCGTGCGTCACAATGATCATGGTCATGCCGCGCGTCTTCTGGATGCCGATCAGCGTCTCCATGATGCGCGCCGAGTTTTCGCTGTCCAGGTTGCCGGTGGGCTCGTCGGCCAGCAGCAGAGTTGGCTGGTTGGCCAGGGCGCGCGCAATGGCCACACGCTGGCGCTCTCCGGCGGAAAGCTCATGCGGATAGTGATTCAGCCGCTCCTCGAGTCCAAGCTCGCACAGCAGGGCCTCCGCCCGCTCTGCCCGCGTGGAACTCTCCCGCCGCAGCGCCATCATCGGCACCTGCACGTTTTCAATGGCGCGCAGAGTGGGCAGCAGGTAGAAGGCTTGAAAGATGAAGCCCACTTCGGTCGAGCGATAGTCGTCCAGATTGATGGCCCGTCCCAGAGCCTCACCGCGGTAGAGAACCTGTCCTTCGCTCGGAGTGTCCAGCCCGCCCAGCAGTTGCAGCAGAGTGGATTTCCCGCTGCCGCTCGGTCCGCTGATGGCGACAAAATCCCCCGCCGCAATGCTCAGGCTGACGCCGCGCAGGGCCGCAATGCGCCCATCGTCATAGCCCTTGCGCAGCTCGCGAGCCTCCAGCAGCGGACTAGTCATGGCGCAGGGCCTCCACCGGCAGCAGGTGCGCGCCGCGCCACGCCGGAATCGCTCCGGCGGCAAGCCCCGCCACCACGGCCACTGCCATCGCCTGCAGCAGAAGGCTCGGCGAAAATGCCGGAGGCGTAATGCTTGAGGTGCGCGGCAGCCATGCCAGCAGATGCAGCGATCCCCATCCAATCGCGATGCCGAAGACTCCGCCGACCAGTCCCAGGGCGGCTGCCTCCGATTGGATCAGCAGCATCACCCGCCAGCTCTTCCAGCCCAGCGCGCGCAGAATCCCAATCTCACGCGTGCGCTCCAGCACGCTCATCGCCATGGTGTTGGCAATGCCCAGTATCCCAATCAGCAGCGCGATGGAGGACGTCCCCCAGGCCGCGGCGTGTGCCAGCAGCACAATCTGGTTGTTCGATGCCCGTTGCGCCGCGGGCACGGCGCGCAGTCCCGGCAGCGCGGCTTCAATCTGCGCCTGTGCATTTTTCAAATACGCATCGGGCGATTCACCCGCCGGCACCGGACGCAGACGCACGTGAAACGCCGTCACCTTGCCCTGCAAACTGGCAATCTGCTGCAACTCGTCCAAGGGCATGATGACCGCGCCTGCCTCCAAGGCCGAGCCGCCGTGATAGACGCCGGCGATGGTCAGCCGCGAGCCCTGTATCTCCAGGGTGTCGCCCGCCTGCTTGTGCAGATTACTGGCCAGCAATTCGCCCAGCATCACCTCGGGCTGGCCGTCGCGGAAGCGCCGTCCGCTGGTCAATGTCAACCCGTCGAACTCGTAGGAGTCCGCGCGCCAGCCATACACCAGGGCGTTGATCTCCGGCGTCAGGTCCATCATGTTCAGGATCATCGGGGTGGCGGCCGCCACCGAACTGAGCGACTGCAAGCGCGCTCCGGCCATCTCGTCCACGGATGTATTCAGGAAGGTCTTCTGCACCACGGCAATATCGGTGCCGCTGCTCTCATACATGCGCAGCCATTCGTGCTCAAAGCTTCGGCTGAAGCCGACCAGCGCCACAAACGCGCCCACCGCCATGCCGATGCCACACACCGTCAGCAGTGTGCGGAGCTTTCGGCGCCACAGGTTCTTCCAGGAGAACCAGGCAAACGACAAAGATCGGGCCATGCGTTCCTGCATTCCCCAGTAAGGTCGGTGGTGAATAGTTGCCGGTGAGCCAGTCTAGCGGATGGCTGAGGGCTTGTCATCCCAAAAGAGGGCCACTTCGCGCCGGCCCGGAATCGGGCGTACACCAATCATCGAACGCCCTGGGCCTTGCCGCATATGCCATCCTGGCGCGGCCTTTCGATCTGTATGCAACCATCCGCCGTCTGCGATTGGCCCGCGCCTTCTACCAGGGAGTCCAACTGAACTGCGTGATCGCGTAGGTCGCAGTCGAGGAGCCGGGTTGATAGGTCTGGAAGTTGCTGGTCGTGCTCGCCAGGTCGGCGTCGTAGTAGAGGTGGCCGCCGCTGGTGATGTTGATCGTCTTCGAGATGACGGCCCCGTAGATCGATCCGTTGGCGGAGAAGTTGACCGGCGCGTTGGGCGCGTAGAAGGTGCCGTAAAACGCGTTGCTGCTGATGCTGGCAATGGAGACCGTGTCGGTGCCGTTGTAGAGGAACGTGAGCTGCGCCGGGTTGTTCGAAGTGTTGGTCACCGAGCCGCCGGTAAAGTTCAGCGGCGTGCTGCTGTTGCTGGCGTTCAGGATGTAGATCTCCACGTTGCCGCTGGCGGGCAGCACGATGCTGGCGCTGCCCGTGATGGTCAGGGTGTCAAAGTAATAGACGCCTGCCTGCAGGGTCACCGTCGTGGAGCCGCCCAGCGTCACCTGTCCGTAGTTGTAAGGGCTGCCCGGGCTGTTGGGCGACGCGTCGCTTGGCGGCAGGGTGATCGCGGGATTGTAGTATCCGTACACTGCGCCGTTGGGACTGCCACTGCCGCTGCCTCCGTTGCAAATCGGCGGGCTGGCGTACAGGTTGCCGTAGGTGCAGGGGCTGGCGTTCGCCGGGGGAGTTTCCAGTGTGTTTCCGCTGATGACAGGATAGGCCGCGTTGCCGTAGGTTGTGCTGGTATAAGCGCTGGGCAGCGGCTGCGGGTCGTTGGCGCAGGCACTGGTGCTGGCCGAAGTGCAGTCCAGGCCGCTGCTGTTGCTCTGGCTGATCCATTCGGCGTACAGCGGCGTCTGCGTGGAGACGCAGCCGTCGTTGTTGTTGTAGTACTTGCCGTTCGGCGCGTAGCCGGTCACGCCCGCCAGCTTCAAGCTGTTCGAGCCCTGCGTTGCGTCGAACTGTGCGTAGCCCGGTGCGTACAGGTTGCCCATGATGAAGGCGCTGCCGATCAGCGTGGCGCTGCCGAAGGTGGCCATGCTGCCGCCCGTGTTCAGCATCGTCGGAGAGCTGTCGTGGCCGCTGCTGGCGCTGTAGCTGTAAGCGTTCGTGCTGCTGCCGCCGCTGATGTAAATCGAATTGCAGGTGTTGGCCGTGGCAAAGCCGCCGTAGTTGAAACCTTTGAAGTTCACCAGTTGCGGGGTGGCCACGCCTGGCGAAAGCTCGACGACCTCCTCCACCTGCGCCATGCCGCTGCCCACTCCGCCACTGACGCCGCTGGAGCCGGCATTTCCCACCGATCCGCGCGCCGTGACCCTCCATCGCGTCAGGTTGGTGCTGGTGTTGATGTAGAGCAGTTGCGCCGCCACCGCGATGTTGGCCGACTTCAGCGTGCTCTGCAGCGTCGTCCGGGTGGTGCTGATCTGCTGGGCGTAGGCCGCGTCGCTGACCGAATCAAATGTCGCATAGGTGTCGCTGAACGTACCGAACGAACTGCTGGCCATCACAATGTTGCTGCCGCTGCTGAACGTGAGGGGATAGCTGGTCAGCGCCATGCTCGACGTGGAGGGCACCGTCCAGTTGTTCTTCAGGTAGTAGATGGCGGCTTGTGCGCCGGCCTCCGCCACGTAACGTGCCTGGGTTGTGGCGCGGAAGTTGGAGGTTGTCCACATCTCCTGCTGCGACGTGGAGATCATGGCGGCCACCACCAGGGAGAGCACAAACAGCATCAGAAGGGCGGTGACCAGCGCCACCCCGGATTGCTTTCCCAGGCGGCTCGTGCGGCGGTTTGTGACTCGGCATTTTGTCATGGCAGTGTGGTGTAAGCAAAGACGCCGGAAGTGGGGGTCCACTGCAGGTAGGTCTTGCCATTGAGAGTCGCGTTGATCAGATTCCGCGGTTGAATGTTTTCGTATGACTTTGTTACCGAAAAGGGCTGCCCGGTAACCGGGTCATTCGAGTCCGACGTCGCCGTGATGTACAGATTCACGGCCGTGACGACGTAGTAGTAAATATCATGGTCGGAAGGCCCGGCGAGGATCGGCACCACGTTCGCGATGCTGGGATCGTCGGAGTACAGGAAGCTGCACACCACGTTATCCAGCAGCGTCACCGTGTTGCCCGTCGAACTGGTGGCGTTGAAGTTCCAGGTGGTGCGCGTCAGCGAGCCGGAGCCGGAGGATGGGCACTGGTAGCGCACCAGGATCAGCGAGCCGTTCTCGTCAATGTCGCCCATCAGGTAAAGCTGCGAGGCCGAGCTTTGCAGCGCCGATCCGCCCATGATGGAGGCGCGGCGCTGCGAGAGGATGCCTTCCGCAAAGACGCCCGCCGAATACCCGTACACGGGCGCGGTGTGCGTCACATTGGGCGTTGGCGGCGCCGACGAGCGCATGACGGAGAACGTGTAAGGCGGACCGCTCGGTGGCCACGATGCGCCGCAGATCCAGCCCTGGTCCTGGGTCTGGCTGGTGGCGTCCCACAGCATCACGCTCGCCCCCAGGTAAAGGTTGGCAATCTGCGCCGAGGAGGCCGTCACCGTGGCCAGCGGATAGCTGCTGCCCGTTGAGCCGCAGGCGGTGCCGCCGCCGCCCGTGTAGGTCGAGGCACTGGGGTCGGTGTACGTCGCGGTGGAAGTGGCGTTGCTGAATGTCGTCGCGGTAAAGACCGTCCCGTCCGGCGCCAGGTTCTTGCCCGCCTGGCCCACGTCGTGGATGATCATCTCTGATGCGGCGCGCACGCGATCTTCCAGGTTGGCGCGAATCTCGTTGGTCCGCCGCGTCTGTTGCGTCTTCATCATGCTGCTCATAATGGCCGCCGACAGAATCAGGAACAGCGCGACGCTGATCATCAGCTCGATGATCGAGAAGCCGGCCGTGCGGATTGTGCCTCGCGCTCGCAGCATAAAAATGTTTCCTTAGTCCAGGGTCTTGACGGCCACCAGCGTGGCGGATGGCGAGATCAGGGCACGTCCCGCGTTGTAGTCCGCGCCGGAGAGCGCCACCACGTACACCGTGATGCTCTTGGAATGGCCCACCGAGTCGTCCACGATCATCCACTCCCGCATGTAGGCCGCGTTGGCGCTGGAGTTCGAGGCCACGCCTGTCATCGAGATGTAATCCACGTAGCAGGTGTTGGGCGTGGCGAAGACGCAATTGGGATTGGCCGTCAGGCCCACCCCCGTGCTCTGCACAAGATTGGTGATGGTCGTCTGCGTCAGGTCCGTCACCGTGTCTATATAGCCGGTGGTGTACTTCAGCGCCAGGATTTGTTCCATCTTGTCTTCGGCGAACTCCACGGTCTTGGTGCCCTGGTCGCCGTGTCCGCTGGTCTTGGCAATGGCCACCGTAGCCAGGGCCATCAGCCCGGTGATGCCGATGAAAAAGATCGCCGTGGCAATCAGCATCTCCAGCATGGTAAAGCCACGCTCAGGGTGCCGGATTGTATGTTGCTTCTTCATGCCTGCTCACTCAGGAAAAACTAGTTGCTCAATGGCGTCCAGGTTGGAGACGTGTAGCGATACACCGTTGCGTTGCCGGCAAAGTCCATTCCCACGGCCATCGCGTTGCCGCTGGTGTCCACCAGGTAAAAGACGTAGGATGGCGCCGCGGTCGCCGAGGAAAATGCGGCGGAGTAGGAGCTCGCGGGCAACCCGCGGCTGTTGACGATCATGCAGTAGGGCGAGGCCACGCCCACGCTGCCGCAATTTGCCGTGCCGCTGGTCATCAGGGGAGTGGTTGCGCTCTGCACCCCGGCGCCGTGGGTGGCGCCGCTCGGGTACCCCAGGCTCACGCCCGGAGAGAAGTACATCGCCAGGTCCTGTGAAACGCTGGCGGCCGTCGTTGGAGAGTCAAATGTGAAGTAGGCCAGCTTGCACGGCGTCGGCGTCACGCTTCCATCGCAGTACACCACGACGCGGCTGAAGTTGGAAGCGGCCTTCATGCGGGCGGCGTTGATCAGGCTGGCCAGGTTGCGGGCATCGTTCTGCACCCGGTAGTTGGCCCGCGAGCTCTGGAACCCCATCACCGCGACCGCCATCAGGATCATGGCGATACTGACCACGACCGCCAGTTCCAGCAGGCTGAAGCCGCGCTCTGCCCGTGCCTTTTGCGGGGCACTCCATGGGACTGCGGAACTAGCCTTGCGCACCTTGGATACAGAAAACCGCAACTTCACCAGCCCGGGGTCAACAAAGAGGCCCTAATCGACGAAAAATGCAATGCGTGCAGCCCGCTTGCGGCCGCCCAAAAAAATCAGTTTCCATTGTGGAGTTAACTCGTGCGAAAAGTAAAGTTACGATGGTTTTATAGGCTGACAAATGAGACAGTTACGAAGAATGAACAAGAATAATTTCTGACCCTCCCAGCGGCGCTACCGGTGCAGGAAGTGCAAAAGCCCATCCAGTCCGCAGTGTTGCAGCCGGAAGCCGGCCGAAGCCCGCACCACGGGCTTGGCGTGATAGGCCACGCCGGTGCCTGCCACGGCCAGCATGGGCAAGTCGTTGGCGCCATCGCCCACGGCCACCGCCTCCGCCAGCGGAATCCCCACGCGCGCGGCGAACTCCGTTAGTTCCTTCGCCTTGCGCGCGCCGTCTACAATCTCCGAGGCCAGCCGCCCGGTCAGCACCCCGTCGGCAATCTCCAACTGGTTGGCGCACAGGTGGTCAAAGCCCAGCCGCTTTTGCAGATAGCTGCCAAAGAAGGTGAATCCGCCGGAGAGGATGGCCGTGCGGCATCCCTTGGCCTTCAGCCCCTCCATCAGCCGCTCCAGCCCGTCGCCCAGCCGGATCGTCTGCCGCAACCCGTCCAGCTTTTCCGCCGGAATCCCCTTCAGCAGCCCTACCCGCCGCGTCAAACTGGTGGGGAAGTCAATTTCGCCGCGCATCGCCGCCTCGGTTATGGCCGATACCTGCGGCTTCACTCCGGCCAACGCCGCCAGTTCGTCAATCACCTCGGCCTGTATCAGCGTCGAGTCCATGTCAAAGGCAAACAGCCGCCGCGGAGTGTGGAAGAGCTCTTCGCTCTCGGCGAACAGGTCCAGGCCATCGTGCTCCGCGGCCAGGCGCAGAGTGGCCCGCGCCTCGGGACTCGGCTCGCCGGTGGCCCGTGCGCGCTGCATGGTCAGTGCGGTGCCGGGCAGGGTGCACACCTCGCCGGGCTCAACCGTCATGCCGGCCTGCCGCACGGAGTGCCAGAAGGCATCCACGCGCGGCTGCTCACACTGCCGGGCGAGCAGGGTAAGCACCAGGGTCTTATTTACATCGGACAGCTTCTTTACATCGGACAGCTTTGGATCGGGCATCTCTGGACCTGCCCTCATGAATCTGGGCGAAGAATTGGAGGTTCCATTGAGGAATAGCACTTTGCTAGAATCCGGAGCAAGCTTTTCCGCACCCGTTTCCGCCTACAAACCGCGGTCTGCCGCACCATCTGTCTCAGGAGGAAGAAATCATGTTCCGCAAAACGCGTCTTTTTACTCCCGGCCCAACTCCTTTGCTGCCCGCCGCCCAGTTTGCCATGGCCGCCGCCGACCTGCATCACCGCACGCCGGAGTTCCGCGCCCTCTTCCTCAAGGTGCTGGCCCAGCTCAGGACGTTTATCGGCACCAAGAATGACGTAATCGTGCTGGCCTGTAGCGGCACCGGCGCCATGGAGGCCGCGGTGACCAACCTGACCAGCCCCGGCGACAAGGTTCTGGTCCTCAGCGCCGGCAAGTTCGGAGAGCGTTGGGTGGCCCTGGCCAAGACCTTCGGCTGCGAGGCCGTTGTGCTCACCAAGCCCTACGGAGAAACCTTTCCGCTGGACGAGGTGAAGGCCCTGCTGACCCCCGACGTAAAGGCCGTCTTTGTGCAGGCCACCGAGACCTCGACCGGCGTGCGCCACGACGTAGCCGGCCTCGCGCGCCTGGTGAAGGGAACCGACGCGCTGCTGGTGGTGGATGCCATCACCGGACTCGGCACCACGGCCTTCGACGTGGATGGCGACGGCATTGACGTCATCATCGGCGGCTCGCAGAAGGCCCTGATGATTCCTCCCGGCCTGGCCTACCTGGCCGCCAGCGAAAAGGCCTGGGCGCGCATGGAGACCACAAAACAAGCGCGCTACTACTTCGACCTCCGCAAGGAGCGCAAGAACGCCGCCAAGGGTGAGAGCGCCTACACACCCTCCGTCGCGCTGATCGCCGCCATGGGTGCCGCGCTCGACTACCTTGAGCAGCAGGGCGAAGGCGACCTCGCCAAGGGCCGCGATCTGCTGATCGCCAACGCCGAACTCACCGCCTTGGCCACTCGCAAGGCCGCCAAGGTGCTTGGCATGGAGCTCTTCGCCGCAGCGCCATCCGCGGCTGCCACGGCGCTTAAAGCACCCGAAGGCGTCAGCTCCACGGACATCGTCAAGGGCTTCAAAAAGGAGTTCGCCGGCGTTCTCAGCGACGGACAGGGCGAGATGAAGGGTCAGATCGTTCGCATCGCGCACATCGGCTACCTCGACTACCTCGACTGTGTCGCCATCCTCGCCGGACTCGAGCAGGTGGTCGCGCAACTCAAGCCCGGCAGCTTTGCCTATGGAGACGCCGTGCGCATCGCCCAGCAGGTCTACGCCGACGCGCGCAACGCGGGAGTGAAATTGTGAAGATCGTCGTCGCCGAAAAGATTGCCGCCGCAGCCATGGAGCTCTTGCAGGCCGTGCCGGGCTGCACGCTGGTTACTCCCGAGGAGTTTGCCGCCTCGCCGGCCAAGGCCGTGCAGGGGGCGGATGCGCTGATCGTGCGCTCGGCCGTGCAGGCCGATGCCGCGTTGATTGACCTTGCGCCCGAGCTGCGCGTCATCGGCCGCGCCGGAGTGGGCGTGGACAACATTGACGTGGAGACCGCGACGCGCCGCGGCATTGTGGTGATGAACGCTCCCGGCGCCAGCTCCACGGCCGTCGCCGAGCTCGCTCTGGGACTCATGCTCTCCATGGCCCGCCACATCCCCAAGGCCGACCACACCACGCGGGCGGGCAAGTGGGAGAAGAAAAGTTTGCAGGGCACCGAGCTGGCGGGTAAAACCCTCGGCATCCTCGGACTCGGCCGCATCGGCACCGAGGTCGCTCGCCGCGCCCAGGCCTTTGGCATGAAGGTCGTCGGCAGCGATCCCTATCTCGCCCCGGCGCGCGCCAAGGAGCTTGGCATCGAACTCATCCCGGCCGACGATGTTTTTGCCCGCGCCGATTACCTCTCGCTGCACCTGGCTCTCACGCACCAAACGGCCGGCATGATCAACGCCGCGGCCTTGGCGAAGATGAAAGCCGGTGCGCGCCTGCTCAACTGCGCCCGCGGAGAACTGGTGGACGAAGCCGCCGTCTCGGCCGCTCTGCGCTCCGGTCACCTGGGCGGCGCCGCGCTGGATGTCTTCTGCGAAGAGCCCACGCGCAACAGCGAACTGCTCGCGTCTCCGAACCTTCTGGCCACGCCGCACCTTGGAGCCTCGACCAAGGAAGGTCAGGAGGCCGTCGGCATTCAGATCGCCCGCCAGGTACGCGATTATCTCGTCCGTGGCATCGCGCAGAACGCCGTCAACCTGCCCTCGCTCACCGATGTCGAGTACAAGCAGATTTCGCCCTACATGGACCTGGCCGCGCGCCTGGGCCGCTTCGCCGCGCAGCTCTTCAACTCGAACCTCAGCGAAATCGAAGTGCGTTACGAGGGCGAGGTCGGCCAGTGGAAGACCGATCTCATCCGAGCCTCCGCCGTCGCCGCCATTTTGCAGGCCGATAGCGACTCTCAGGCCAACCTCATCAACGCGCAGTCCGCCGCCGAGGAGCATGGCGTGGTGGTGCGCTCCTCGCACACCGAACCCAACGCCAGGGTCAGCAAGTTGCATCTGCAACTCACCGGCCCCACCGGCAAAGTGGAGTGCAGCGGAACCCTGGTGCATGGCACCTCGCCGCGGCTGGTGCAGCTCAACGGCATTGAGATCGAATCGCGCCTTGAGGGTGACTTCGTGGTGGTGGCCAATCTCGACGCCCCCGGAGTGGTCGGCGCCATCGGCACGCACCTCGGCGCCCATGGAATCAACATCGCGCGCCTCTCCCTCGGCAGGGAAGGTCATGATGCCCTGGCCATCGTCGAAGTGGATGGCGTGGTCACCTCCGAGGTGTTGGCCGGGCTGCGGGCCTCGCCTTCCGTGCGCCAGGTGACCAGCGTCAAAGTTTAGGGTTCCGTGCTGTAAGGAGTCTGGCTCAAGTTGAGACATGATCGTCCAGATGTGCATGTTTACTGGATGAATTGCGTCTCGAAATTCCTGCTCGAAGTGCACGCACTTCCTGCTAGAATGTGAGACGGAATCCTTACTGTAGTGACGACCCTGACAACGACTATCTATGTGGACGACCTGCAGAAGCTCGGCGAGCTTCAGCAGGACCTCGCCCTTCAGCCCGTCATCGGGCTGGACACGGAGTTCATCTCCGAGGGGCGCTACGAGCCTGAGCTCTGCCTGGTGCAGCTCTCCACTCCCGACCAGATCTATATCGTGGACCCCCTGGCCCTGCCCGACCTGAAGGCGATGTGGGCGATCCTGGCCGAGCCCGGCCGCGAGCTGGTCACGGTGGCCGCGCGCCAGGAGATCAAGTTCTGCCAGAAGGGCGCCGACCGCGCTCCCAGTTGCGTGCTGGACTTGCAGGTGGCCGCCGGATTACTCGGCTTCGGCTATCCGCTCTCCCACACCAATCTCTGCCATCGCGTGCTCAACGCCCGCGTCAACGGCGGAGAGAGCTTTACCGACTGGCGCAAGCGTCCCCTGCGTCCCGTGCAGCTTGACTACGCTGCCGACGATGTGCGCTACCTGCTGCCAATGCGCGAAAAGCTGCTGGCCAAGGCCGCCAAGCTCAACCGAACCGAATGGGTGCGCGGTGAGTGCGCCTCGCTGGTTGAGGTCTGCACGCGCGACGATGAGCGTTGGCGCGTCAGTGGCAGTGCGCGCCTCAACCGCCGCCAGTTGGCAGGCCTGCGCGAGGTGTGGCGCTGGCGAGACCGCCAGGCTCACGCGCTCAACGTTCCCGCCAGCCGCGTGCTGGGTGACAGCATGTTGATCGAGGTGGCGCGCCGCGCTCCGGCCACCGGCGAAGACCTTTTCAGCATCAGGGGTCTCGATAGCCGCGGCCTGCGCAAGGCCGAAAAAGACATTCTGGAGGCCGTGGCCCTGGCGCAGAAGCTGCCGGAAGCCGCGCTGCCCACCAACGAGCGCCGCGAGGATCCGCCGCAGGTGGCCGTGCTCACCAAGCTGCTCTCGGTGGCCGCCGGCAACCTGGCTGCGGAAAGCGATGTGGATACCGCTCTGCTGGCCACCACCAGCGATTTGCAGGAGATCGTGCGCTGGTTCCTCAACCCCGACGCCAATCCCCGTCCGCACGCCCTTACCGGCTGGCGCGGAGAGCTGTTGCAGGAGTCTCTCATCGGTTTCCTGGAGGGCAAACGCGTGGTCCGCGTGGGCAACGCCAAGCGCCCCAACCCACTGGTTTTTGAGCCCTTTTCCCGCGACTGATGGGTTTTTGCAACCCCTCCGGCGCGAACCTCATCCAATGGATTAAGCCCACAGCCACCCCCGGTTGCGCATCACAAGGCTATGTGACGCACTGCTCGGGATTTGCTATAATCGGCACAGGTTCCAAGGAGATCACGCGAAAATGTCCACGACAACTTCCACGCCCGCAGTCAAGAGTGCTCCGCTCAACTTAACCCCTTCGGCCATTGCCAAGGTCAAGGAGATCATGGCGCAGCAGACCCCGGTTCCCAGCGGCCTCCGCGTGGGTGTAGTCGGCGGCGGTTGCTCCGGCTTCTCCTACAGCATGCAGTTTGAAACCAGCGCCGGCGCCATGGACAAGACCTTCGAGTACGACGGCCTGAAGGTCTACATTGACGCCACTTCGCTGATGTATTTGGACGGCGCGAGCGTGGATTACGTGGAGACGCTCGAAGGCGCGGGCTTCAAGTTCGAAAATCCGAACGTGAAGAGCACCTGCGGCTGCGGCTCCTCCTTCAGCGTGTAACCAGGAATTTCCGCACGGACCAACAATCTTGCACGGAAAAGCCCCGCCTTTGCGCGGGGCTTTTGTTATGCCTTCAGGATGACGCGCTAGGGATTCGTCGTAGTGCTGCCGCTGGAGCCGCTGCCTGTGCCGCTGTTCGAACCACTGTTGCTTCCGCTGCCCGTTCCGCTATTCGAGCCATTGCCGAAGGCGCTGCCGCTGCCGCTGCCAAAGGCGCTGCCGTTGTTCTGCCCACTGGTATTGCTGCCGCTGCCCGTCGTGCCGGTTGAGCCGCTTCCGCTCGTGCCGCTGCCGGCGTACTGGCCAAAGAACATCTGCGGATTGAACGGACCCACCAGCAGCTGTCCGCGGTCGAAGGTCGGGTCGTAGATGAAGAACCACTCGCTGTACCGGTTCTTGTTGCCGAAGGAGTGCATTCCCGTCCTGCGCGACTTGCTGACCACTCCGTAAACGTCTCCGCCCAAGGTCTGGCCGTTGGCCAGGTTGTTGGAGCCGCCGAGCGACGTGGTGCTGCCGGAGCTGCCAAACGCGCTGCCGGAAGAACTTCCCGACGAGCCGCCAAAGGCGCTCCCCGAGGAATTGCCGAAGGCGCTGCCGGAGGTTGATCCGGAGCTGCCCGATGTCCCGCCGGAGCCGTTCGATATGCCGCTCGAGGTTCCTCCGGAGTTGCCGCCGGAGTTCCCGCCGGAGTTCGATGACCCGCTGCCCATAAGGCCCGTGCTTCCACCCGAACCGCCTCCGCCCGTGTTGCTCCCACCGGAGCCCGTTCCGTCCGTACCGGAACTTCCGCTGTCGCCGCCCGTGAGCGAGGTATCGCTGCCGTTCGCGCCGCCGGTGCCGTTCTTGGCGTCAGCCTGCGAGGCAGCCGCCGCGGCGGTCTTCGCCAAACTGGAGCCGTTTAGGTTCAACAGGTCGGCCAGGTGCACCAGCTTCCATTCGCCGTCCGGCGCCATGGGGTCCTTGTAGCGTTTGCGCAGGAAGCGAAGCTTGTTGGTGCTTTCCAGCTGCTCAATGGAGGAGGGGTAGTGGCCGATCTTGCGGTAGTAGAGGCGCACCGCGCGCTCATACTGCTCGCCGCGGTGGATCATCTCCTCCTCGCGGTCGCGCTGCACCATGCGCTTGAAGTTGTAGGCCACGCTCAGCATGGTGATGGTGATGATGGCCACGGCCAACATCAGGATCAGCAGCATGTAGCCACACTCGCGGCCCCGTACAGCCCTTCGCGGGTGCCGCAGCCGGATCATCGCTCCAGGCCCTGTGCCAGCGGAATCTGTTCCTGGTGGCTGGTCAGAAGGTCTTCCACCTCGGCGTTGTGCGGGTTGATGCGCACGATGCGATAGTGCCGGTTCACCACGTCGCCGTCGTGGGCAATCCACACGTCGTCGCCCTGGCTGAAGAAGCCGCGCGGCGCTTCGCCCTTCGCGTTGCTCACGCCGAAGAACTTGAGAGGGATCGGCGGCGCCACCGGAATGGCGCGTACCGCGGCCTCCTGTTGCTGCTGCTGCGCCAACTGCCGGCGCTTCAGCGGAGAGAGGACCACCTTCTCAATCGCCATCGGCTCGTTGGTGGCGTGGAAGATGTTGCGTCCCGCTCCCTCGTAGCGCACGCCTTCGCTCGCCACCAGCAGGTCCAGGTGCAGGCGCGGATCGAGCTCGTCGGCCGGCACGGCCTCGGCATGTTTGCGCTCCGCCGTGGCCGCTACCGTCACCGGCCGGGGCGCAGAGCGGAACTGCCACACGATGGTCAGCACGGCCACCACGCCCAGCGCAATCGCCACGTAGAGCTTGCCCTTGCTCGCTACAGGTGCGGTCATTGGTCGCTCCTGAGGAAGGTGGAGAGTTTCACGGCCAGGCTCAACTCACCGTCCTTCAGGCCGCTGAAGCTCACGCCGTCCACCAGCAGCATCATCTTCTGCCGCTCCATGGCGTTCAGGAATCGGATGTCCTGCTCGTAGCTGCCCTTCACCTGGATGGTGATGTTGAGCGGCTGGAATCCTGCGGGCAGGTCGCGCTGTGACAGGCTGTCGTCATAGTGCACGCGGCTCACCTCGACCCCGGCTTCGTGCGCCGTGTGCGAAATCTCCTCGGACATGGCCGAGTAGCGCCTGGTCAGCCGTTCGTCCAGGAACGCAGTCTCCTGCCGTCGTGCCGCGTCAATCTTTTCGTGGATGCCCCTGGCCGGCGCCGCCGCCTTCATCTTCTCCATCTTTTCCAGCCGCAGAGCCTCGTAGTGTTTCTGCTGCTCGGCCCTTCCCGCGGCCAGCGGAGAAACCAGCACGCCCACGGCGGCCACATCGGCCAGCAGCAGGACGCCTGCCACAATCAGCAACTGGGTGCGCAGGTCGCGCAGTTCGCCTATCATCGCGCGCCCCCCTTGGCCGCCGCCGCGTTGCCGGGCTCAGCCAAATGTACCTTGATGGGAACGTAGGTGGCCGTCAACTGGAAGCGCACCGTGTCCGTGCTCTCTTTTTCGTGAATCTCGGTTTCCTCCACGATGCGGGCGTCGCGGAAGGCCGGCGACTGTTCCAGCCGCTTCACCAGTTCCACGGCTGCGTCGCGGCTGGTCCCGGCCACGGTCAGGTGCACGGTCACCGAGTTGTCGGCCGAATGCAGCTCCGGGGCGATGCTGGCCACGTGCAGGTTCGCCGGCATGATCTGCTCCATCTGCATGAAGACCCGCGTCCAGCTGAAGGTCTTGCGCGCGATCATCCGGTTGAAGAACTTCGAGCGCGACTCAACCATGCTGTTGTCCGGCGCGTCCAGAACCTGCTGCGCCTCGCTGCGCTCCCGGTCCAGGCTGTTGATCTCGCTCTGCACCTGGGCGGCCTGGGCCTCCACGGCGCTCGTCTGCCGCCAGCCGGAGACGGCCGCCGAGATCAGCGCCACGGTGCACACCGCCAGCAGCAGAACCCACGTGCCCCAGCGCAGCAGCACGCTGCGCACGTCCACGTAGGGCTTGGAGGCCAGGTTGATGTTCAGTTGCACCGTCATCGTCCTCGTTCCTCGAGCAGCATCGCCGCCGCCCCGGCAAACTCCGTGGCAATGCCGGCATCCACTCCGCCGGAAATCAACTCGCGCACCGGAAGGCCGGCCTGCGCCTCGAGCGGCGCGGCCAGCTGCGCCACACCGGCTCCGCTCAGCAGCAAACGCTCTACGCTCGCCCCGTGATGATCCTGAAAGTACACCAGCGACGGGTAAACGTCGTCGGCCATGCGCTCGGCGGTCGGCACGCTGTCGCCATAGCCTTCCAACGTGCGCAGCAGCAGCAGTTGGCCGTCCTGCACCACGGCCACGGTCGTCGCGTCCCCGGCCAGCTTCAGCATCAGGCTGGCGCCCGCCTCCGGCACGGCGGAAAGCGCCGCCAGGCTGGAGGGCAGAACCACTCCGGGTTCGCAGCCCGCGTCGCGCAGCGCCTTCTCGTACTCATCCAGAGTGCTATGCGGAATGACGGCCGCGACCACGCGCAAACCCTGCGGCGTGTGCTGCACATCAAAACTCACCGAAGCCTTCTCCACGTCAAATGGCAGAGACTTGCGCAGCCGGAAGCGCACCGCAGCCTCGGCCTCGCCGCGGCGATCGGGCAGGGAATCGAAGTCCAGAATCGTCACCCTCGCCGCCGAATCCGGCAGCACGGCAATCACGTTCTGGCCCTTGGCGCCCGTGGCCAGCAACGCCTGTGCCAGGGCCTCGCCCAGGGCGGCGGAGTTCACCACGTTGGCAGCTCCCAGGGCCGGCGTCAGCGTTCCGGCCGGCAGAGCCCGCGTATGGCTGGCGGTGATGCCACCCGTCCCTTCGCGGCGCAGCACGGCCACGCCGCGCGCGGTAATCTCGCAGGCGATGTGAGGCAGGCGGATGGTGCTCTTCTTTTCGCGCATCAGCGTGTGGACTCGATGAATGTGACTTTGTTGATCTCTTTCAGCGTCGTGATGCCGGAGCGCACCTTGGCCAGCGCCGACTCACGCAAAAAGTGCATGCCTTCGTCGCGCGCCGCCCGCCGAATCTCCGAACTCGGCCGCCGTTCCAGGATCAGTTCGCGGATGCGGTCCGTCAGATCCAGCAACTCGTGGATCGCCGTGCGTCCGTGGAAGCCCGTGCCGGCGCACTCCATGCAGCCCGGCCCTTCGTAGAAGGGAACGTCCTTCCACTCCGTGGGGTTCAGCCCGAAGTCCGTCAGTTGCGCGTCCGTGTACTTGATCTCGCGCTTGCAGTGGCGGCAGATGAGGCGCACCAGCCGCTGCGCCAGGATGCAGTTCAGCGACGAAACGAAATTGTAGGGCTCCACGCCCATGTTCAAAAAGCGGCCAATCACGTCCACCACGTTGTTGGCGTGCACGGTGGTGAACACCAGGTGTCCGGTCAGCGCCGAGTTGATGGCGATCTGTGCCGTCTCCTGGTCGCGGATTTCGCCCACCATGATCTTGTCCGGATCGTGGCGCAGGATGCTGCGCAGTCCGCGGGCGAAGGTCAATCCCTTCTTCTCGTTCACCGGAATCTGCGTGATGCCGCGCAACTGGTACTCCACCGGGTCTTCGATGGTGATGATCTTGTCTTCGTCGCTCTTGATCTCGTTCAGCGCGGCGTACAGCGTCGTCGTCTTGCCGCTGCCCGTCGGTCCCGTCACCAGCACCATGCCGTAGGGTTCGGCAATGTACTGGCGGAATTTCTTGATGTCGTCCTCGGCAAAGCCCACCACGTCGAGCGTCAGCTTGTGGAACTGCTCGCTCATGCTCTCCTTGTCCAGCACGCGCAGCACGGCGTCCTCGCCGTGGATGCTGGGCATGATGGAGACGCGGAAGTCAATGAAGCGGCCGTTGTAGCGCACCCGGAAGCGTCCGTCCTGCGGCACCCTGCGCTCGGCGATGTCCAGCTCGCTCATCACCTTGATGCGGCTGATGATGGTGGAGTGATGCTCGCGTGCGATCGGCTTCATCGCCTCCTGCAGCACGCCGTCAATGCGGTACTTGATCACCACCGAGTCGTCGCGCGTCTCCATGTGAATATCACTGGCGCGGCGCTGCAGTGCGCTGAAGATGGTGGTGTCCACCAGGCGGATGATGGGGCTGGTGTCGTTTTCCGCCGTCAGCTTTTCAATCGAGATGGTCTCGTCGCTGCCCGCGTCGTCGTCGTGCACCACGTCCAGCGTGAAGGTTTCACCGGCCTCGTCCAGCACGCGCTGCGACTGCTCGGTCTTCTTCAGAATGTCTGTGATTTCGGCGAGCGTGGCCACCTTGGGCAGCACCCGCCGGTTCAGCAGCAGGCGGATCTCGTCAATCACATTCAGCTGGCTGGGGTCGCTGATCGCGATGGCCAGGCTGCCGTCCTCCAACTCCTCCAGCGGAACGAAGTTGAAGCGGAACATCAGTTCCACTGGAACCTTGCGGAAGAGCTCGTGCTGCACCCGGAAGCCCTTCAGCTGGACGTACTCGCAGCGGTAGCGGCGCGCCAGTTCCTGCGCGCGTTTCTGCTCGTCGTTGGCGTCCGGAATGGCTTCCACGAATATCGGTTGTGTCATAACCCTCGCACTGCCGTTCTGTACCGCGCGCTTAACCCGCCGTAAAGCTGAAGATCGGCAGGTACAGCGAAATCAGGATGAAGCCCACCACCACGCCCATGAACACCAGCAGCAGCGGTTCAATCAGGCTCATCGCCGCCGAAAGCGCCGACTGCACATCCTCTTCGTAAAACTCCGCCACCGAATTCAGCATCGTTGGCAGCGCGCCGGTGGCCTCGCCCACCTCGATCATCTCCACCGCCAGCTCCGGAAAGACGCCCGTCTGCTCCAAACTGTGCGACAGCGGCTGACCTTCCCGAACCTTCCGCGCGGCCTCTTTTATGCCGTTCACAATCAGCCGGCTGGACATGGACTGCCCCGCCGTCTCCAGTCCGCTCACCAGCGGCAAACCGCCGCTCAACAGCGTGGACATCATGCGCGAAAACATCGCAATCTGGTAGCGCTGCCAAATGCTGCCCACCAGCGGTAGATTCAGTTTAATCCGGTCCAGGGTCTCCGCGCCGCTCGCCGTGCGCGACCATGCCCGCATGGCGAAAAAAAGCCCCACCAGCACCAGCGCCACCAGCAGCAGGTAATGCTTGGCCGCCGTTGCCACGTTGATGGTGA
>CAVRDQ010000128.1:0-59688 GCA_963719655.1 uncultured Acidobacteriota bacterium
AGCACGCTGGCATTTGGCAACGTGGCGCTCAGCACCACCAGCGTGGCGCAATCGGTGGCCATCACCAACAGCAGCACCACGCAGACGCTGACGGTGAATGGCGTCGTCGTTACCGGCAGCACGGACTTCACGGTTCAGTCCACCACATGCAGCGCGATGCCCTTTGTCCTGGCCATCGGCGGCAGTTGCACGGTGAACGTGATCTACACTCCGACGGTGACCACGGCGGAGACCGGCACCCTGACCGTAAGCGGCAGCTCGACCAACTCGCCGCAGTCGGTGACCCTGACGGGCACGGGCATCAACGCCACGGGCGCGCTCTCGCTTTCGCCCAGTTCGATTCCCTATGGCACCGTGACCGAGGGCACCAGCTCAACGGCGCAGACGATCACCATCACGAATACCTCGACGACGCAGACACTGAGCGTCACCAGCGTTGGGATCACGGGCAACACGGACTTCTCCATCAGCGCGGCCACCTGCAGCGCGACGCCATTCACGCTGGCCATTGGCGGCAGCTGCACGGTGAGCGTGATCTTTACTCCGACGACGGCCACCACCGAGACCGGATACCTGAAGGTGGCGGCCAGCTCGGCTAACTCTCCGCAGACGGTGACGTTGACCGGCACGGGCAGCAGCACGGTCAGCTCCGGACCTTACACGATCACGCCTTCGGCAACATCCGTAAGCGTGGTGGAGGGCGGCACGGCGGTTTATACGTTCTCCGTGGCGCCGCAATCGGGTTACACGCAGACCATCAGCTTTACCTGCAGCAGCCCGGCCGGCTCCACCTGCAGCTTATCGCCGGCCTCGCTGGCCATGGACGGAACGACCACGAAGACGACCACCCTGACGGTGACGACAACGGGCGGCTCGGCCGCGCTGCGTCCTGCCGAACGTCCATCCCTGCACGCGGCGGGAGGATTGTTCTACGCCCTGCTGCCGTTCACCATCTTCGGAGCGGTGCTGTTCGGCCGCCGCGCTGGCTGGAAGGCCGTCGCCGTGGTGCTGGCCATCTGCCTGGTGATGTTCATGGCCTCCTGCGGCAGTGGCAGCAGTTCGAGCAGCGGTTCGTCGAGCCTGGCGCCGGGCAGCTATGCGGTGACGCTGACGGCGACCTCTTCCGGCCCAACCGTGACGACCGTCACGACCACTCTGCAACTGGTGGTGACTTCGAAGTAGTAGCAAGGCTTGCACGTAAACCGATGCACATCCGGCCGCCGGCGCAGCAACCACTGCGTCGGCGGCTTTTTGCGTGCGGGTGCAAAGCCGCATGCGGGCAAAGACGCGTGAATGACGCCCACCGGCCAAAACTGATATCTTCCTCATCATGCAGCTGCGCATTCTCAGCTTCGGTCGCCTGCGTGATTGGCTCTCCGCCGAGAACCGGGCGGAATTGCCCGCGGGCTCGACCGTGGGCGAACTGTGGCAGCGGCTGAAGGGTCAGCATCCGGAGCTGGCGGCCTATGAAGGCTCGCTGGCAATTGCCGTGAACCAGCAGTTTGCCGTGCACGGCACCGTGCTGAAGGATGGCGACGAGGTGGCGCTGCTGCCTCCGGTGAGCGGCGGCCGCGGTGATGCTCATGATGGCGCTCCCGGAAAGAATGACGATGCGCTGCCGCTGCGCACCGCGCATGCAACCCTGCAGCGCGAGCCACTGGATTCGGGGGCCTTGATGGCCGGCTGCCGCGCGGGCGAGGACGGCGCGGCCATTCTCTTCGACGGAATGGTTCGCAACAACACTCGCGGGCGGCGCACGCTCTATCTCGAATACGAGAGCTACCCGGCGATGGCCGTGGCCGAGATGGAACGCCTGGCCGTGGAGGCTCTCGGCAAGTTCGCCATCCGCGACGTGCGCCTGGCGCATCGCGTCGGACGGCTGGAGATTGGCGAGAGCAGCGTCGTGATCGTTGTGGCCAGCGCGCACCGCGCCGCGGCCTTTGAGGCCTGCCGCTGGCTGATTGACTCGCTGAAGAAGACCGTGCCAGTGTGGAAGCGGGAGTTCTTCGCGGATGGCGCCGAGTGGGCCGCCGGCGATCCTTTCCCGCCGGAAGTGACGCCGGGTGCGGGCCGGTGAATTCTTGGCCGCTGGGGCCGCCAGCCGCGCCTCGCAGCGCTGTCTCAGGACCCTGCCACGCAACGCCATCTCGCGACTCTGCCACGCGACCCTGCCTCACGACCCTGCCTCGCAAACATGTCTCGCAACCCTCGGGTGCCTATAATGGCGCATAGATGAAACTGTCTCTCGCATCGTTGTCGCTGTGTACCCGGTTGCTGTGTGCCCCGCTGCTGTGCGCGTTGCCGCTCGTGGCGCAATCCGCCGCGCAGCAGAATCCGCAGCAATCCGCCGTGCCCGGCCCAACCATTGAAGTCAACGTGCGGCTGGTGAACGTGCTGACCACCGTGGAAGACCGCGCCGGCGCTCCCTTCGCCAACCTGCAAAAAGAAGATTTCCGCCTGATGGAGGATGGCGAAGCGCAGAAGATCGCAGTCTTTGAGAAGCAGAGCGAGTTGCCGCTCTCCATCGTCATGGCCCTGGACACCAGCATGAGTACCCGCAAGGATCTGCCATTGGAGATCTCCAGCGCGCGGCACTTCACGCGGGCCATCCTGCGGCCGGTGGATGCCATGGCCGTCTTTCAGTTCTCCACCTTCGTCAGCCAGGTGCAGGGCTTTACCAGTGACTCGCACTCGGTGGAGCAGGCGCTCAGCCACCTGAAGACCGGCGCGGCCACGGCGTTGTACGACGCCATCTACCTCGGCGCCGAGGCGCTGGAAAAGCGCAAGGGGCGCAAGGTCATCGTGCTCATCACCGATGGCGGAGACACCAGCAGCAAAACGAATTATGCCGAGGCCTTGCGCGCGGCGCAGATCTCCGAGGCCATGATCTTCTCCATCATCATGGTTCCGGTTGCGGCCGACGCCGGGCGCGACACCGGCGGAGAGCACGCCCTGATGCAGCTCAGTGAGGACACCGGCGGCCGTTACTTCTACGCATCCTCCATCACGCAATTGGAGGATGCCTTTCGGCGGATCAGCGAGGAACTGCGCACCCAATACCTTCTGGCCTACTATCCCAGCCGCAAGGTGGGAGCGGACTTTCGCCGCATTCAATTGGAGTTGACGCCCGCGGCCACCACCCGCGTGGGCCGCGCGCTCAGACTGCGCTACCGCACCGGGTACTACAACAGCAAAATCGAGTAGGGAATCGGCGCGGGCGGCCTGGCGGGAAAGCAAGGCAAAAGGGCTGGCGCGCTGGGCTCGGATTTCGGCTAGAATCGTGGCATGCCTGTCCGCCCAAACACCAAGAGCAAGACTCCGCCGCCCGAGGAGACTCTGGAAGAAGCCTCCTACCTCAAACAGCTCGGCGAAAAGCAAAAAGCCGTCAGCATCCGCCTGTTGGGTGGTGAGGTGGTGCGCGGCTGGATTGAGTATTACGACCGCAACATGCTGCGCCTGACCCGCGAGGGCGCGCCGAACCTGTTCATCTTCAAGAGTGAGATTGCCTACATTGCCGAGGGCGAAATCGCGACCGGCAAGACGCGGCGGACGGTCATCAAAGACGCCGCTCCCGAGGCTTGAGCGTGAACTCCACCGCCGCCAGCGGAGTGCTCGGCCAGGCCACGGCCATCGCCCGCGAGGCCGGACAGCTCCTGATGCCGTACTTTGAGCGCCGCATTGGATACGAGTACAAGGGCGACGCCAACCTGGTGACCGAGGCCGACCGCGCCAGCGAAAAACTCATCGTCAACCGCCTGCGCGCTGCCTTTCCCGAGCACGGCATCGTGGGTGAAGAGGGAACGCGCGACGAACACGGCTCCGAGCTGCGCTGGTACGTGGACCCCCTGGATGGCACCACGAACTTCGCGCACGGCTTTCCGGTCTTCTGCGTCAGCATGGGACTGGAGCGCAAGGGCGAAGTGGTGGCGGGCGTCATCTACGACCCCACGCGCGACGAGATGTTCACGGCGGAAAAGGGCTGCGGAGCCAACGTGAACGGCCATCCCATGCACGTCAGCGGAGTCAAGCGCCTGGTGGAAGCCATTCTGGCCACGGGATTTCCCAGCTTCAAGCGCCACAAGAATCCGAACATTCACTTTTATCATCAGCTCACCCTGCGCTCGCACGGCATTCGGCGCGCCGGGTCGGCGGCCATTGACCTGGCCTACGTCGCCAGCGGGCGCTTTGACGGCTACTGGGAGTTCAACCTGAATCCCTGGGACACCTCGGCCGGTGTGCTGCTGGTGCAGGAGGCCGGTGGCCGGGTGACGCGCTTTGACGGCTCCCCCTGGCTGCTGGACAGCCGAGAGACCCTGGCCACCAACGGGTTGCTGCACGACGAGTTGATGCAGAACTTCCACGAGATATTTGCCGGCCGCGGACTGGAGGAGTTGCCCCTGCCGGCCGATTTTCATAAGGGGCAGTAACAGCCCCGGCAGGCTTGGTTTTGCTACAATCATCAGTTTGGTTGTGAGTTTGACTTTGTAGGAAAAGGACCCTGAACGTTTATGGCTTATGTGATTGCTGAACCGTGTATTGGAACCAAGGACACCGCCTGCGTGGACGCCTGCCCGGTGGATTGCATCCACCCCAAGAAGGATGAAGCCGCGCACGGCGCCGAGGAGATGCTCTACATCGATCCCGTGGAATGCATTGACTGCGGCGCCTGCGTGCCGGTGTGCCCGGTCTCGGCCATCTTCGCGGCCGACGACCTGCCGGAGAAGTGGAAGCACTTCACCGAGCGCAACGCCAAGTATTTCGGACGCTAGCCGCCGGCGTTAGGCGACAGCAAAGAGTGTTTGCGCGTGCAAGCGCGCACAAGGAGATTCGGTCATGCCACTGGTTTCGATGCGGCAGTTGCTGGACGAGGCCGCCAAGGGCGGTTACGGTGTTGGCGCCTTCAACGTAAACAACATGGAGCAGATCCAGGCCATCATGGAGGCCGCCCGCGACACCAAGTCGCCGGTCATCATCCAGGCCTCGCGCGGCGCGCGCAGCTACTCGCAGGATCTGTACCTCTACCACCTCATGCTGGCCGCCAGCGAACTCTATCCGGAGATTCCGCTGGTCATGCACCTGGACCACGGCAACAGCTTTGAGACCTGCAAGTCGGCCATCGAGCTGGGCTTTACCTCGGTGATGATGGATGGCTCGCTGAAGGAAGACGGCAAGACCCCGGCGAGCTTCGAGGAGAACGTCGCCGTCACGCGCAAGGTGGTGGAGCTGGCGCACAAGCACGGCGTCACCGTCGAAGGTGAAATCGGCGTGCTGGGCGGCATCGAAGACGGACACGGCGCCGGCGGAACAGGCCTCGAGCATGTCACCGATCCCGAACAGGCCGTCGAGTTCGTCAAGCAGACCGGCGTGGATGCCCTGGCCATCGCCATCGGCACCAGCCACGGCGCCTACAAGTTCAGCAAGAAGCCGGATGGCAGCGTGCTCAAAATGGATGTGCTGATCGCCATCCACAAGCGCCTGCCCGGCGTGCACCTGGTCATGCACGGATCGAGCTCGGTGCCCAAGGATTTGCAGGACGTCATCAACCAGTACGGCGGCAAGCTGAAGCCGACCTGGGGCGTGCCGGTGGAGGAGATTCAACTCGGCATCCGCAATGGCGTGCGCAAAATCAACGTGGATACCGACAACCGCCTGGCCATCACCGGAGCCATTCGCAAGGTCTTCTCGGAGACGCCGGAGAAGTTCGATCCGCGCGACTACCTGAAGCCCGCGCGCGAGGCGATGAAGAAGGTCGTGGCCCTGCGCATGACGCAGTTCGGCCAGGCCGGACACGCCGGCGACTACAAGCCCATCCCGCTCGACGAGATGAAGAAGTACTACGCCGCGGAGCCCGTGGCCAAGTAGTTCGCGTTCGATTAAAAAACCGCGTTTGTTAGCAAAACAAAATGGCGGAGGAGCCAGGCTCCTCCGCCGTTTTGTTTCTTGTGCCCGCTAATGCTGCCCGGCGTCACCTGTCGCGGTATTTTCCGCGCCATCGTCTTCCGCAACCTGGGGATCGGTTGCATCGTGGCCGAGTATCTCCTCGGCCGCTTCGAGGTCGCGCTCGCGGACGAAGAGCTTGACCCCGCCGAGCAGGTTGGAGATGAACCAGTCAATGCGCACCATGTTGTCGTCGGCCAGTTTGCAATCCAGGCCGGAGGCTTCCAGCGCGTTCATGGCAGCCATCGCCTCGGGCAAGGTCATCAACGTGCGCAGCAGGACGTATTCGCCTGTATCAGCGGCCTTCTCAACCAACGGTATAGGAATCTGCCGTTTATCCGCTTCGTCGCGCAGAGCCTCGCGTGCAATATCGGAAAGTTCTTCCCATTCGCTCAGCAGCTTCGATAGCTCGCCGTCACCCATCCCTGCGTAGAGGGCCGTCAGGCGTTGCCGTTCGAGTACTGGATCAATGTTCGCCATGCCAAGCATGCTACAGGCCAATCGCCGCAAATGTCACGGAAACTGAAAGCACCGCGACAAGGCCAGTCGGACAAACCTACAGCTTCACGCCCACTCCAGTCAGCATCTCGCGCTGCGCGGCGGTGATCTCCGCACAGCCCTTGCGGCCCAAGGCGGTCATCTGCGTCAACTGCTCGTCGCTGAAGGCTTCGTGCTCGGCGGTGGCCTGTAGTTCAATGAACTTCCCCGCGCCGGTGAGGACGAAGTTCATGTCCACGTCGGCGCGCGAATCTTCCTCGTAGGCCAGGTCGAGCAGCGGGGCGCCGTCCACTATGCCCACGCTGATGGCGGCCACCGTATCCTTCAGCGGCCACTGCTTCAGTTTGCCGGACTGGCACAGGCGGTTCAGGGCCAACGCCATCGCCACATAGCCTCCGGTGATCGAGGCCGTGCGCGTTCCACCATCGGCCTGCAACACGTCGCAGTCAATCCAAAGGGTGCGCTCGCCCAGCTTGGCGGTGTCCACCACGGCGCGCATGCTGCGGCCAATCAGCCGCTGAATCTCATGCGTGCGTCCTCCCTGCTTGCCGCGTGCGGCCTCGCGCGGAGTGCGGGTCAGGGTGGCGCGCGGCAGCATGCCGTACTCGCTGGTCACCCATCCCTTTCCCTGGTTGCGCATCCAGCCGGGCACGCTTTCCTCCACGGTTGCGGTGCACAGCACTCGGGTGTGGCCCACCTCGATGAGGCAGCTACCCTCGGCGGTGCGCAGGTAGTCGGGTGTCAGCTTCAGCTCGCGCATCTGGTCGGGCTGGCGGTTATCGGAGCGGTAGATCATGGTCCATCCTTGCGGGCGGCGTTGTGCTATGCCCGTCGAGTTGGCGGCGCGCTGCGCCGGAGTTGACGGCGCAAGGGCGCCGTGGGGTTAATCTGCGTTGGCTCAGGCGGTTGCGACGGGGACGCCTTCGGGGGCATCCAGGTCGGCGCGCTCCACGTGTTCGGCCTCAAAGCCGAGGAAGAGCGGAGCCTGGCGGTGGAACTTCTCCACCGAATCGGTGACGTAGAAGCGGTAGCTGGGCACTCCGGCGGCCAGCTCGGCGCCGTGCAACTGCTGCACCACGGCGCGGGCGGTGGCCTCGGCGGAATCCACGATCTGGATGCGCTGCGGCACCACGCGGCGCAGCAAGGGGCGCAGCAGCGGGTAATGGGTGCAGCCGAGGACGAGCACGTCCACGTTGGCGCTGGCCGTGCGCAGGGCCTCAATGGTATAGGTGCGGGCCACCTGCTCGGTTACGGGAGACTCCAGCCATCCCTCTTCCACCAGCGGCACCAGCAGGGGACAGGCCTTCTCATGGGTGGCAAAGCCGCGGCGGGCCAGGGCGCGCTGGTAGGCGTGGCTGTGGCAGGTGGATTCCGTGGCAAAGACCAGGGCTTCGCGGCTCTGGCTGATGGCTGCAGCGGCGTCGGCGCCGGGTTCGATGACGCCGAGCACGGGAACGCTGACGGCGGACTTCACGTCGTAAAGCGCCAGCGCCGAGGCGGTGTTACAGCCGATGACCAGCAGATCAATGCCGCGCGCGGCCAGAAAGCGTGCCGCCAGAGTGGTATAGCGGGCGACGAACTCCTGCGACTTGGTGCCGTAGGGCAGGCGCGCCGTGTCTCCAAAGAAGAGGTAGTCGGCGTTGGGAACCAGCCTGGCGATGGCTCTTAGGACGGTGAGGCCGCCGACGCCGGAGTCGAAGACTCCGATGACGGGACGACGGGAGTGAGGGTTGGCAGTCACCTCACTCAATGTAACGCAAAAGCCGCCGCCGCGGAATCGCCGGGGATTGCCCTTACCCCCTCCCCCCGTATTTGCCGGTAAAAATTTGAGAAAGAACGGGCTGGAGGTTTCGGATGTGTCGGATGTTTCAGAGGTTTCGGATGTCAAAGAGCAGAACCTTTGAGGCTGGGGTGGACGGGGCTGATTCCCACCTAAGCCGCAACTGCGGCGTCGAAGGTGGGGCACCCGTGCTTACTTTTGGCCCCTACTTCAAGAATAGCAATTTGCAGGGGGCGGACCCTCAGCCGAGGGGCGGTTTATATCTCGTGCGGAATCATCCGGTTGGGAGGACTCCCGGGAAAAACGGGGGTTGACAGGATTTTGGAGAGCGCGATCTTCCGGGCGAATCCGGGCAGTTTTGGGGCGTGTTTTTGAGTGGTTTTGGCCGCTGGCGCTGATGCTATCCCTCAGGGTTTCTTTGCATCAAATCTGGACTGGGATTTCTTCACGGCTTCCCAGTTTGCTGAGACCCAATCAAAGAGCACTTCCATGGGGCGCAGCAGACTTTTTCCGAGACTCGTCAGTTCGTACTCCACGCGGGGAGGGACCTCGGGAAAGACCTGCCGGGTTACGAGCCCATCACGTTCCAGGTTACGCAGCGTTACGGTCAACATTCTTTGCGAGATGGTCGGGATGGATTGCTCCAGTTCAGAGAAGCGGGCTCGGCCTTTGTGTATTTTGGCGAGGGCAAGCACCAGAAAGATCGTCCACTTGTCGCCGACCTTGGTAAGCAGCTCGCGGATGGCCAGGGGATTGTCGTGTCCGCAGATAAGGACGGGGTCGAGTGGCCGGGTTTTGGTCTTGGTTTTCATGGCTTACCTCCAGGTGCGTTACCGTTTTTGAGATGCGTACTTCTCAACGCAAGACGATCGCTATACACTTCACTACAAATTGGTACGTAACGCAAGAAAAGTAAGTATTGAAAGGAGCCAGTCCATGCCAAAGGCCAAGTATCCGGGACACGAAGCGCTGAATCCATTTTTTGCCGTGGTGATGAAAGGACTAAAAGGCCTGGTGGACGGCGACCACTACTACGACACGCTGGCCGACGATGCCGAGTTTGAGTTTCTCTACCGCTTCCCCGGCTGGCCGGAGAAGATTCACGGACGGGAAAATCTGATCGCCGCCTATTCCGGGTATGGCAACAACATCAAGGTTCACAAGGGTGACAAGCTGGCGGTTCATCATGACAAGGAAAAAGGCGTGGTGGTGCTGGAATACCAGGTGCACGGCACGATTCTGCGGACCGGAGGCGCCTATGACAACCGCTTCGTCTCCATCGTCACCATCAAGAAGCGGAAGATTGTGCGCTGGCGAGACTACATGGACTCGCTTGCCGCGTGGACGGCACTGAACGGCGACTGATCGTTTCAACCCATCACTACGAAAAGGAGAAGAAAGTTTCATGACCAGCCAGATTCTTATCGTCTCGGCAAGCCCCCGAGGAAGCAACTCCGCCAGCCGGACGACCGCGCAAGCGCTGGAAGCAAGGCTTCGCCAGGAGTTTCCAGACGCAAAGTATGTGTACCGCGATTTGGCAGAAGATAGGTTGCCGCATTTGGACAGCAGCACGCTGAAGGCGATTGCGTCCAAAGATGAAAAAGAGGTTGAGGAAAATCGCGCGGCGGGGCGCTTATCCGACGCGCTGACCGGGGAACTGCTTGCGTCCGACCTGTTGGTGATTGCGACGCCGACGTGGAACTTCGGCATCCCGTCGCTGCTGAAGGCGTGGATAGACCTGGTGGTGCGCGCGGGAAAAACCTTTCGCTACACGGAGGCTGGCGTGGAGGGATTGGCCATTGGGAAAAAAGCGATCCTGGTCATCGCCTCCGGAGGCGTGTTTTCGGATGGTCCGTGGAAGCCGTGGGATTACGTGGAGCCCTACTTGCGCCAGATACTCAAGTTCATTGGCATTGAGGATGTGCAAACGGTTCGAGTGGAAGGCTTGAATATTCCGACGCTTGCCGACGCTGCCATCCCAAATGCAGAGAAGGCGGTCGGCGAACTGGTTCTATAGGCTGCGCCGCCAAGCTCCGGCACGAAGATTTTTCCCGGCGTTCTCCAGAGTGGAAGACGGCCAACCATTGGCATGTGCCGGCTCATCCGGTAGCGAAGGCAGCGCCGCAGGCGGCAGGCTACTTACCGGCGGGCTGGTTACCGCCAGGCTTGGCCCGCACCAGGTTGCGGCAATCCGGGCAGAGGCCGTGGGAGAACAGCAGGTCGCTGTGCGCCGAGACATATTCCGCCACCTCCTGCCAGTAGTTCTCGCCGGCCCGGACCTTCTTGCAGTACATGCAGATGGGCAGCAATCCGGTGAGGGTGCGAACATGCTCGAGGGAGGCGTGGAGTTCGTCAACGAGCTTCATGTTCTCGTCGAGCGAGGCGCGCAGCAACAGCTCGCTGAGCTTGTTCCGGCTGATGTCACTGACCACTCCGGCGAGGCGCAAGGGAGCGCCGCTGGCATCGCGCGCGACGACCTTGGCCTTGCTGCGAACCCAGAGCCAGTGACCGTCCTTATGGCGGATGCGGTACTCGCAGTCAAAGACCTCTTGCTCAGCATGGAGGACGGCTTCGGTGGCGGCCATGACCATGCCGCGATCGTCGGGATGAATTCGCTGTCTCCATTCAGAAGAGTCAGCTTGCAACTCCTCCAGGCGGTAGCCGAGCATGGCGGCCCAGCTTGCGCTATGAATGACGCGGTCGGTGGGAATCTCCCAGTCGAAGTAGCCGTCCGTGGAGCCGTCCAGGACGAACGTGAGCTGCGCACTCAACTCGCTGAGGCTCTTCTTCGCCTCGCGAAGAGCAGTGATATCGGAAAAAGTGGTGACCACCGCGTAGGGAGCGGCCTCGGGAGAATGCCGCAAGGGCCGGGAAGTAACGGAGAGCCAGGCGAGTGAGTCGTCCGGCCGCTGCACGCCCATGATCACACTGGTGAGCGGCTGGCCGGTACGCAGGGTCACCATGGCCGGACGCTCAGAGCCGGGGAAGGGAGTGCCGTCATCGCGGATGGCATGCCAGCTCGGATCCATGGGGGTGCTGCCCTCCAGCTGCGAGCGCGTGAGGCCCAGAATGCGCTCAGCGGCGGGATTGCAGTGGGTGATCGTTCCGTCCTGCCCGTGCACTACGAGGCCCTCACCCATTGCGTCGAGGACGGAGCGAATCTGCTGCTCACTGTGGGCGAGCTCCGCCACGCGGTGCTGGTCCGTGGTGGAGTAGAAAGTGCTGATGAAGTGACCCGGCCGCGGGCTGTAGGCCGCGACGGATAACCACTGTTTACAGGTTTGCACGTAAAGCTCAAAGTTCCTGGGCTGGCCGGTGGCGGCGACGCCGGCGAGTGTCTCCAGCAACTCGGCATCCCGCTCACGAATGCCTGGAGCGACCTGGGAAACTCGCTTGCCCACCACATCCTTCAGGCCGGTGATCTGCTCAAAGAAGGGGTTCACCTGCAAGTATTCGTAATCATTGGGAATGAGGCTGCCGGGCAGGATTCGACAATGAGCCGCGCCGCACTGTGCGTGTGCTAAACCGGCAAATATGGGATCGTTCTCGGTTGCCTGCGCCATTGCGGAGAGAGTATTCGCCAAGGGTGGAATTTATACAAGGACATGTGGGTAAGAATTGTCCCTAAACTCCTGTTGGCGGTGAATGATGCGGTTACGAAAGTGAACTTCGGCGTGGGATTCGCCGAAACCGGAGATAGGGGACGAAACCAGTCCACTTCGTTTCTTGCCGGAGATCAGATTCACAAGGGCGCGGCGCTCGGGAACAAGATCAAAACCAAAATCAAAAGCAACTACCCCACCCTTCGCCAAAAGATGGCGGAAGGGTAGGGCACCCGGTATACGGAGATTGTTGTGATCCGCCCTGCTTCCCACGTCTGGCCAAATGCGGGCCAGACATGGGGCACCGATCATTTCTGGTGAGGCGAGACGTGGACCAACCGCGCCTAATTGGCGTTGATCCAGGCGGCGATCTTGTCCAACACCTGCGGGGCGATGGTCTCCTCGATGGAGGCGTACTCGCTGACGGCTCCGGTCTTGGCCGTCTGGAGGAGATGGTTGAGGCCGGGGAATTCCACGACTTCAAAGTGCTGGTTGCCGCCATCGGTGAGCGCCTTGCGGATGGCCGGAAGGTTCTGCGCGGGCGCGACCTGGCGGTCAAGGCTTCCGATGAGGGCCAGCACCGGGATGTGCAGTTTGGCGAGGTCCGTCGCCGGGTTGTAGGCGAGAAAGTAGCGGTACCAGGGCGAGGTCATGGTGGTGACGACGGCGGCCATCTGCGAATCCGGCACCGTGCCTTTGAGCTTATCGGTGAGGTTGCGGTAGATGGTGTCCAGATCTTTTTCGCCGGTGATGACGGCGAGAACTTCACGCTGGCCTTCGGCGGCGCGGTCGGCCTTGGCCTCGGATTCACCTCGGGCGAGGGCAAGCTGGCGAACCTGCTCGGGCAGGAGATCGGCTCCGCTGACGCCGGGGCCGGCGAGCAGGACGAGGAAGGCCACGTTCCTGTTTCCCATGGCGTCGCGGGCGGCGACCATGGGCGCAATCTCGGCGCCCTCGCTGTGGCCGATCAGACCGATGCGGGCGACCTCGGGACGCGACTTGAGAAAGGCGATGGAGGCTTCCGCGTCGGTGGCGAACTCGGCTGTGGTGGCCTCGGAGAACTTGCCGCCGCTCTGGCCGATGCCACGCTTATCCACGCGAAGCACCTCGATGCCGTGGCGGGTCAGGTAGTCGGCGAGAACGAGGAAGGGCTTGTGCTCCATGATCTCCTCGTCGCGATTCTGAGGGCCGCTGCCACTGAGGAGCAGGACGGCGGTGAAAGGACCTTTGCCTTCGGGACGGGTGAGGGTTCCGGCCAGCTTGATGGCGGCGGAAGGATTCTGGAAGGTCACATCCTCGGAGTAGTAGGGATAGGGCTTGACGGGCGTCTGCGGGCGGTGGGCGACGATGGCAGCCGTGTTCTTGATGCGGGCGAGGGTGAGCGGCAGACGTCCGGCGCCCTGCGTCCACTGGCCCTCGATGGCGTCTCCGGCGGCGGTGAACTTGCCGATGAAGACGCCGCTGACGGCTTTGACGTTGATGGTGACTTCGGGGCCCTGGACGGCGATGGCGGAGACGGGAATGCCGCGCGCACCCTGGTCAATGCTGTCCATGGTGCCGGTGAGGCCGGCGGGAGTGTTCTGGATGTGGAAGAGGATGCGCAGCGATAGGCCGTTGCCCACCGTGAGGCTGCCGAGCCAGTCTCCCTGCACGCTGGGCGGGGGAGCCATGGGCTGTGCAACCGCGGTAAGGGTGAGGGCAAAGATGGCCAGAACCAGAAGAAAACGCTGCATAAGTACACCTCATTCAGGGCGGCGGAAAAGAGCCTAAATCGTGTGGCCGCAGTATATAACGCCCCGCGGAGAATGCGGAAACCCGGGCGGAGTAGACGAAATGGGGTTCTCCGACCAAAAATATCGCCATTCGGTAACCGATTGTATCTAAACAGCATAAATAAATTTGATGGGTGCTTTGGGTTGCACCGGCGGGAAAGCTGTGGCTATACTCTTATTGGCGACTGAATTGGTCGCAGATATAGGCGACCAGTGTGGTCGGAATTAGCGTCCACAAGGATTTGGACAAGGATGAGCAGGCGATGCTGAAGCTGACAAAGAAAGCGGACTACGGGCTCATCGCAATGCGTCATTTGGCGGAACACGCGGACTTGGGCGCGTGCAGCGCGAAGGATTTGGCGGAGATGTACGGCATTCCGCAGGAGGCGCTGGCGAAGATTCTGCAGCGGCTGGCGCGGCACAAGCTGCTGAGCTCGCTGCAGGGGACGAACGGCGGCTATGTGCTGGCACGCGACGCACGGCAGATCAGCGCGCTGGAGGTGATCCGGGCCATTGAAGGGCCGCTGTTCATCACCAGTTGCAACTCGGCGAAGAAGAGTTGCAGCCAGAGTTCGAAGTGCACCGTGCGCGAGCCCCTGCAAAAGGTGAGCCGCACGATTGAGGATGTGCTGGGCCGGCTGACGGTTTGGGAGCTGCGCGAAGGCACCGAGGAATTGGCTCCTCCGGTGGTGGAGGAAGAGCTGGTAAGGATCGAAGTACTGGGAGGCGATTATGGCAAGTGAAGTGAAGCTACCGATTTACATGGACAACCACGCGACGACGCGAGTCGATCCGCGGGTGGTGGAGGCAATGCTGCCGTACTTCGGCGAGATTTATGGCAACGCGGCAAGCCGCAATCATGAGTTCGGCTGGGTGGCCGAGCAGGCGGTGGACCTGGCTCGCGAGCAGGTGGCCAAGCTGATTGGCGCCACGGCCAAGGAGATTGTCATCACCAGCGGCGCCACGGAGAGCAACAACCTTGCGATCAAGGGCGTGGCGGAGATGTACCGCGAAAAAGGCAACCACATCATCACCCAGATGACCGAGCACAAGTGCGTGCTGGACACCTGCAAGCGGCTGGAGAAGCACGGCTATCGCGTGACTTACCTGGCGCCGAAGCAGGACGGGCTGGTGGATGTGAAGGACGTGGAAGCGGCGATGACGCCGGAGACGATTCTGGTCTCCATCATGATGGCCAACAACGAGGTCGGCGTGCTGCAGCCGATCCGCGAAATTGGCAAGCTCTGTCACGAGCGCGGCATCATCTTCCACACGGACATCGCGCAGGCCATCGGCAAGGTTCCGATCAACGTGATTGACGACAACATTGACCTGGCGTCGATTTCCGCCCACAAGATTTACGGGCCCAAGGGCGTGGGCGCGCTGTATGTTCGGCGCCGCAATCCGAGGGTGCAACTGGTGGCGCAGATGGACGGCGGCGGCCACGAGCGCGGCATGCGCAGTGGAACCCTGAACGTGCCCGGCATTGTGGGCATGGGCAAGGCCTGCGAGCTGGCCGGCGAAGAGATGGCCGTGGAGAGCAAGCGGCTATTCGCCCTGCGCGAGAGCCTGCGCAAGCAGATCTTCTCGGAGCTGGACGAGGTGTTCGTGAACGGCAGCATGGAACACCGCTTGCCGGGGAGTTTGAACATCAGCTTTGCCTATGTGGAAGGCGAGAGCCTGCTGATGGGCATCAACGACATTGCGGTCAGCAGCGGTTCGGCCTGCACCAGCGCTACGCTGGAGCCGAGCTACGTGCTGAAGGCATTGGGCGCGGGCGACGAGCTGGCGCACAGTTCGATTCGCTTTGGGCTGGGGCGCTTTAACACCCAGGCCGAGGTGGATTACGTGGCAAAGAAGATTGTGGACGTGGTGCGCAAGTTGCGCGAGTTGTCACCGCTGTACGAGATGCACAAGGATGGCGTGGACCTGAGCAAGGTGAAGTGGCAGGCCGAGCCGGCCGCTCACTAAGCTGGGCAGATGTTGAGAACCGATTGAGTTGGCCGCGAGCTGCGTGGGGCAGCGGACGGCCGAGAACAAGGAGAAGTTACGATGGCATACAGCGACAAGGTACTGGACCACTACACCAATCCGCGCAACGTGGGCACGCTGGACAAGAACAGCGGCGAGGTGGGCACGGGACTGGTGGGGGCTCCTGAGTGCGGCGACGTGATGAAGCTGCAGATACGGGTGAATCCCGCGACGAACGTGATTGAGGAAGCGAAGTTCAAGACGTTTGGCTGCGGCTCGGCCATCGCGTCCAGCTCGCTGGCAACCGAGTGGGTGAAGGGCAAGACGGTGGACGAGGCTCTGCAGATCAGGAACACGGACATCGTGAAGGAACTTTCACTGCCGCCGGTGAAGATTCACTGTTCGGTGCTGGCCGAGGACGCGATCCGCGCGGCGATCTCCGATTGGAAGAAGAAGAACGGCTAACCGAGCCCAGGGAGGGTGGCGGGCTGTAAGAGGCTCGCCGCAAAATGACGGAACAGACGGCAACAGCAACGGGAATCAACATCACACCAAAGGCGCTGGACCACATCAAATCGGCCATGGAGAAGGAAGGCATCTCCGCCACCGAGGGCGGGCTGCGCCTGGGCGTGCAGGGCGGAGGCTGTTCGGGCCTCAGCTACAACATTCGCTTTGATACGCAGCCGCGCGAACGCGACCGCATATTTTCCTACGGCGACGTACGGGTGTTTGTGGATCCGAAATCATTCATCTACCTGAACGGCATGACCGTGGAATGGGAGGAGACGCTGATGCATCGCGGCTTCGTCTTCCAGAACCCGAATGCCAAGAAGAGCTGCGGCTGCGGCAGCAGCTTCAGCTAAAAGGCCATGATGAGCGAAGCCATCAAGCAGGAACCGAAGACCGCCGGTGGGCCACAGCTCAACGTGCTGCAGGCGCCTCCGGTGCAGCACCGCTGCTGGAGCTGCGGCGACATGCGGGCCGAGCATTTTTGCGGCGAGTGCGGACACGTGCAGCCGGCGCTGCCGACGGACTTCTTTTCGTTCTTCGGGTTGCCGCGGCTGCTGGAGCTGGACGAAGAGCGGTTGGAGGGCGAGTTCTACAAGCTGAGCCGCAAGCTGCATCCCGATGTGTACAGCCGGGCGAGCGAGCGCGAGCAGCAGTGGAGCCTGGAAAAAACCAGCCAGCTCAACGACGCCTATCGCACGCTAAAGGATCCGATCAGTCGCACGGAATACCTGCTGATGCTGCAGGGAATCCAACTGGAAGAGCAGAGCAAGATTGCCACGGAGCAGGCTCGCGCGTTTGGCGTGGAGAAGAAGCAGACGGTTCCGGCGGAGCTTCTGGAAGAAGCTTTCGAGCTGAACATGCTGCTGGAAGAGGCCAAACAGGGCGGTGTGGATGACGACGTGCGTGGCCAGTTGATTTCCACGCGCGACGCGCTGAACGCACGCATGGAAGCCATGCAGCAGGAGTTAGAAGCGGCGTGGCGGCGCTGGGACGCGGGCGATGCCACGGCGACCGATGTGATGGTGGACGTACTGAACCGGCGCAGCTATTTGCGCAATCTTTTGCGGGACATTCACGAAGTACTGGGCTAAGTGCAACCACAATGGCTGACGACAAGATTGTAGGAATTGACCTGGGCACGACGAATTCGCTGGTGGCGTACATGGCCGTTGGGCCGTCGCTGGCGCATCCCGATGCGCCGGGCAAGGGCGTGTTCATCATTCCGGGCGAAGATGGTTCGCCGCTGGTGCCGAGCGTGGTGGCCGTGGACGATGACGGACACATGCTGGTGGGCAACGGCGCGCGCAAGGTGCTGCTGACGCGCTCCGAACGCGCGATTTACAGCGTGAAGCGTTTGATGGGGCGCGGCGTGGAGGATGTGCGGGAGGAGCTGAAGCTCTTTCCGTTTCATCTGGCCGAGGACCTGGCGCCGGGCGAGGTGCTGCGCATTCATCTGGGCGAGCGGACGTACACGCCTCCGGAGATTTCCGCGCAGATACTTCGCCAGCTCAAGCGCAACGCGGAGAGATTCTTCGGCGCACCGGTGAAGCAGGCGGTGATCACCGTTCCGGCGTACTTCAACGACGCGCAACGCCAGGCCACGAAAGACGCCGGGCGCATTGCAGGCCTGGACGTGCTGCGGCTGGTGAACGAGCCGACGGCCGCCAGCCTGGCCTATGGGCTGGACAAGAAGCAGAACGGCACCATCGCGGTGTATGACTTTGGCGGCGGGACGTTCGATGTTTCCATCCTCAAGCTGCGCGACGGAATCTTTGAGGTGATCGCCACCAACGGCGACACGCACCTGGGCGGCGACGACATTGACAACCTTCTGATTGCCGTTGCGGCCAGGGACATTGCGGGAGACTTGAAGATTGATATCCGTCAATCTGCCGAGGCGGTGCAGCGGCTGCGCCAGGCGATGATTGACGCCAAGATTGCGCTGTCGTCAGCCGAGGAAACGAAGATTGATGTGGAGCTGCCAGGCGGCGCGCACTACCTGCGGACCATCACGCGCGCGATGCTGGAGGAGATGATTGCTGCGATTGTGGAGCGCACGTTGGGGCCGTGCCGGCAGGCGTTGCGCGATGCCGGCGTGACGGCGGCGCAGGTGGACGAAGTGGTGTTGGTTGGCGGCAGCACGCGGATTCCGCTGGTGCGCCGCAAGGTGGAAGAGCTGTTCGGACGCAAGGCGCACACGGAGCTGAATCCCGATGAGGTGGTGGCCCTGGGTGCGGCAGTGCAGGCGAACATTCTGGGCGGCGGCAGCGAGGAGACAAAGGACATGCTGCTGCTGGATGTGACGCCGCTCTCGCTGGGCATTGAGGCCTTGGGCGGAGTGACGGCGAAGATCATCCATCGCAACTCGACGATTCCGGCTTCGGCCACCGAGCACTTTACCACCGGCGTCGAGGGACAGACCTCGGTGGCGATCCACGTGTTGCAGGGCGAGCGCGAGATGGCGAAGGATTGCCGCTCGCTGGCGCGCTTCGACCTGAAGGGAATTCCTCCGATGCCGGCCGGACTGCCGCGCATCGAGGTGCGATTCCTGATTGACGCCAATGGAATTCTGCACGTGTCGGCCCGCGAGCAGCGCAGCGGAAAAGAGGCCGAGATTGACGTGCAGCCGAGCTACGGATTGACGGACGAGCAGGTGGAGAACATGATTCTCGACTCGTTCGATCATGCCGAGACGGATTTGCTGGAGCGCCAGTTGGTGGAATCTCGCAACGAGGCGGAGACCATTCTGGCAGCGCTGGCGAAGGCCCACGGCGGCGCCGCGTGGCGCAAGCTGAGCTTTGGCGAGCAGCGCACGGCGGAAAAGCAGGAGGCTGCGCTGCGGCAAGCCATGACCGGCGCGGACCACAACCTGATCCGCCGGGCGATTGACGAGTTGAACCAGGGCACCATGCGGCTGGCCGAGTTGATGATGGACGATGCCGTCGGCGGCGCATTGCGTGGCAAGAACATGGACGAGACCGGAATGGAAGATGGGCCGGCAGCTCCGCATCCGATTGGGAAAGCGGAGTTTGAGTGACGGCCCAGGCTGGAGAGATTGAGGCAACGAGATGATGGAAACGACAGAGCAGACAAAGAAGACGATTGAGAGCGAGCAGAAGGCGCTGGCTCCGAACATGGTGCGGCTGGTCTTTATGCCCGGCGGCGAGAGCGTGGAGTTCGAGGCCGGAAAGTTGCCCTACCAGGAGCACGGCAAGAAGGGTTCGATTCTGGATGTGGCGATCAACAAAGGGGTGCACCTGGAGCACGCCTGTGGCGGGAACTGTGCCTGCACGACATGCCACGTGGTGGTAAGAAAAGGCCGCGAGCTGCTGAGCGAGATGAGCGAAGAGGAAGCCGACCGCTTGGAGACCGCAGCGGATCTGCAACTGAACTCGCGACTGGGCTGCATGGCGGTGATTGAAAAGCCGGGCGAGGTGGTGGTGGAAATTCCCAGCTGGAACCGAAATTATGTTCGCGAGGGCGGCGGCAGTACGTTGTAAACTCTTTGGCTGCGGGCTGGGCTCGGTATGGCCGCCCCGGGAGCGGATAGATGCTAGAGCTATCGTGGGACGACGCGGGCGATATCGGCATTGAGCTGTACGAAAAGTTTCCCCAGAAGGATCCGCTGACGGTGCGCTTTACCGAGTTGCGCCTGATGGTGGTGGAGCTGAAGAGTTTCACCGACGATCCGCTGGCCTCGAATGAGAGCAAGCTGGAGGCGATCCAGATGGCATGGCTTGAGGAGTGGAAAGACAACCAGGAGTAAAGGCCGCAAGTGCTGTGCAGCGGGTGTGAGTTCGATTCAGGCTGGCCGAAAGGGCCGGCCTTTTGTTTTGTGCGGCGCGCCGGTGAAGCCATAGGCAACCTCTGCGACGGGGGCTAGACTACGGGCATGGACCGCGATCGGGGAGGAAAGGCGCTGGGCACGGTTGCCAGGATACTGCTGTTTCCGCTCGTCGTGGTGATGGCGGTCATTTCCTTTGTCGTGCTGCTGGCGGGCCTGCCGCTGCTTTTCCTCTACAAGATACTGCTGCGGATTCTTCTCCTGAAGTATTGGATACGCGAGGGGAAGGACGTGCTGTTTGTGTACTCCGACAACCCGGTGTGGCGGGAGTACATGCTGAACGAGGTGCTACCGCTGCTGCGGGAGCGCGCGGTGGTGCTGAACTGCTCGGAGCGGAAGCGGTGGAAGTTCTCACTGGCCAAGCTGTTGTTTTATGCCTACAAGAGCAACCGGAACTGGAATCCCATGGTGCTGGTGTTTCCCAGGATTGGCCGCGTGAGGCAAATTCGTTTTCATGACGCGTTCAAAAGCTTTAAAGCCACGCGCGGGCCGGTGGATGAGATGCGCGAATCTTTGATCCGGGAGTTGGGTCTTCCCGATGCATCCGGAGGCCGGGTCGAGTAAACTGTATGCCATGAACGAAGGCATTGAGAACATCCGCAAAAAGGGAAGCCGCATCCTGGCCGAGGGCAAGCACATGCTGCCGGCCGCCAGCCTGATGATGGCCGAAGGATTGATTGACTCGCTGGACGACCTGCGCCGGCCATTCGTCACCATCATCAACTCCTACACCACGCAGATTCCAGGACACGCGCACCTGGACCGCATTGGCGCCATTGTTCGCGACGAGCTGAAAACCCTGGGCTACAACGTGTGGTACACCAACGTGGGCGGAGCCGTGTGCGACGGCATCGCCATGGGCCACTTCGGCATGAAGTACTCACTGCCTTCGCGCGAGCTGATCACCGACCAGGTGGAGACCATCCTGGGCGCGCATCCCTGCGACGCGTGGATTGGCATTGGCAACTGCGACAAGATCGTTCCGGCGATGTACAACGCCATGGCGCGCATGAACATTCCGGCAGTGTATTTGAGCGGCGGACCGATGCTGAGCGGCGAGGGCGGCAGCGATCTGATTACCGTCTTTGAGGGCGTCGGCAAGAACTCGGTGGGCAAGATGAGCGACAGCGAGCTGCGCGGGCTGGCGGAAAAAGCCTGTCCCAGCTGCGGAAGCTGCGCGGGCATGTTCACCGCGAATTCGATGAACTGCCTGGGCGAAGCCATTGGACTGGCGCTGCCCGGCACCGGCACCATCACGGCCGAGGCCTGGGTGGACGCCCACCGCAGCGGTGTGGCGCTGAACCCGGAGCGCATTGCGTTGAGCAAACGCGCGGCGCACGCCTTGAAGCATTGCCTGGATAACAACATCCGGCCGCTGGATCTGATTACCGAGGAGTCGCTGACCAACGCTTTTGTGCTGGACATGGCAATGGGTGGTTCGACCAACACGATTCTGCACACGCTGGCCCTGGCACATTCGGCGGGCATCAAGTTTCCGCTGGAGCGGCTGAATGAGATTTCGGCGCGCACGCCGAGCGTGTGCAAGGTTTCGCCCAGCCGCCCGGAGGTGCACATTGAAGATGTGCATCGCGTGGGAGGGGTGGCGGCCATCCTGAAGGAAGTGGCACGCGACCCGCGCAGCCTGCTGAAGCTGGATGTGCCGACGATTCATGGCTCTCTGCGGGCGATGGTGGAAGCGGCGCCGGACGCCGATGGCGACGTGATTCGTCCGGTGGAGAAGCCGTTCTCCACGACCGGCGGGCTGACCGTGCTGTTCGGCAACCTGGCTCCGCGTGGAGCGGTGGTGAAGGTGGCGGGTGTGTTGCCGGAGATGATGGAGTTTGAAGGGCCGGCGAAGATTTACGAATCGCAGGAGGCGGCGCTGACCGGCATCCTGGCCGGCGAGGTCAAGGATGGGGACGTGGTGGTGATTCGCTACGAAGGTCCGCGCGGCGGACCCGGCATGCAGGAGATGCTCTCTCCCACGGCGGCCTTGACGGGCGCAGGCGTGAAGGCCGCGCTCATTACCGACGGACGCTTCAGCGGCGGCACGCGCGGACTGTGCATCGGCCACGTCTCTCCGGAGGCGGCGGCGGGTGGTCCGATTGCGGCGGTAAAGTCCGGCGACAAGATTTACATCAACGCGCACACCTGCACGATCCAGTTGAAGGTGAGCGACGCCGAGCTGGCCGAGCGGATGAAGCTGGTTCCGAAATTTGAGCCCAAGGTGAAGCGCGGCTGGCTGGCGCGGTACTTGCAGCACGTGACGAGCGCCGACACCGGAGCGGTCTTCGAGATATAAGGCCGGGCCCCACGGTCATTAGGATGTTCGGAGCTAACCGGCCATCCGTGCCCAGGCTTCCACCCAACTGGTGGTGAGTGAGTTCCATGGCTGCCAGAAGAACAACCAGCTTGCCAGCGCCTCTCCAATGACCATGGCGGTACCGGTCAGCAGGAATGGACGGACCACGCGGCCCTGAATGCCATCCCAAGCAGCCATGAGCAGATACAACAGCGTGCTGCCGAAGAAGAAGGCAGCGAAGAACGTGAGTGGCGTGCCGGGCCGTGGAGTGAAGTGCAAGTATCTTCCGAGGCGGGCGAAGCCGGGATCGCAGATCGCCACGGTACTCAGAATCATCAGGCGGCGGTGCACAGCCGGATTGCGACGCTGCTGGATGGCCCAGACGAGCGCGATGACAAAGAACGACAGCGCGTTGATGTTGACGGAGAGAAACGGTGGGCTGGTGGGGATTCCCGGCTGATGGAGGTTGACCACAAAAGCCGCCACCACGGCCGACACCGCCAGAACGACCATCAATCCCGCCCAGCCCGCGACCATCAAGCCGAGCTTGCGATGTAAGGCCACCCGTCCACGCAGGACGAGCAGCACTTGCATGCTGAGCAGTACCATCCACACCACAAAGACAACGGCATGCACATGCACGGCGAGGTGTGCCGGCGGATTCTCCTGAAAGTAGCGGCGAAGGTCGAGGCCAAAACCTCCGATGACGCCGATCCAGATGATGCCCAGCCACACGGCCGAGGCGATGCGATCCTCACGCGGATTCCACATGGTGCGGCCGCGCGCGACAGCCCCGCCGCGGTCCAGTGCCTCCGATGATGTTGCCATTCGCCTCCCTCCGCCTCAAAGACTCGCGAGATGATGTCAAATCGTGAGTAATCAGTCAAGGTAGTGGCGCGTGGGAGCGGTTCGTCCCGCTGTGCGCAGCCTGCGGTGAAGTGATATTGTTCGATCATCTTGCTTGGAAAGGTTCTCCTCTGGCCATGGCCTCCGATGTAGAGAGCAAATCACTGCCCGCCAACGCCTATCAAACACTCTCCCCGGGAGAGAAATATGTTCCGCTGGTTCCGGCCAGCGTTGAGTCGCCGGAAATGACGTTGCGGGCCATCTTCTGGGGGACGCTATTCTGCATCATCTTCAGCGTCGCCTCCGCGTATTCCGCGCTGAAGGTTGGGCAGGGCATGGAGGCGGCGATTCCCATCTCCATACTCTCCATTGGATTGGCGCGGGCATTTTCGCGGCGCTCGACCGTGCTGGAGAACATGATCATCACCGGAATGGGCGGTGCCAGCGGCAGCGTTGTGGCCGGGGCAGTCTTCACCGTTCCGGCGCTCTACATCATGCATCTCGACCCTCACCCGGTGCAGACGATTTTCATCTGCCTGGCGGGCGGATGCCTGGGAATTCTGTTTCTGATTCCGCTGCGGCGGTACTTCGTCAGCGAGATGCACGGCAAGCTGCCATTCCCCGAGGCCACGGCCATCACGGAGGTTCTGGTCACGGGTGAGAAGGGCGGATCGCAGGCAAAGCTCCTGGTGCAGGCAACCGGACTGGCCGCCGCCTATGACTTTTTTGTCACCACCTTTCACATGTGGAAGGAATATCTGGATTTCCAGTTCATCCCGGCAATCCGGACGCTGGCCGACCGTGGACGCATGAACTTCAGTTTTGACGCGGTCAGCTTCATCCTGGGGCTGGGCTATGTGATGGGCATTCGCGTCGCACTGATCTTCTGTGCGGGGAGTATTTTGTCCAGCTTTGTGTTGGTTCCGCTGATCTGGTTTGTGGGCAGCCACATGAACGCTGCTGTGTATCCGGCCACGATGCCGATTGCCAACATGACGGCCACGGAGATTTACCGCAACTATGTCCGCTTTATCGGCGTGGGGGCCATTGCGACGGCCGGACTGGTCGGCATCCTGAAGTCGCTGCGTGTCATCGCCGGATCGTTCGGCATCGCGCTGAAAGCCTTCCGCCATGGCGAGGCCATGCAGACGGAGCGCACCGACCGCGACGTTTCAATCATGAGCATACTTCTCGGTGTGATTGTGTCGTCCATCCTGGTGGCATTGTTCTTTGGGCAACTGCATGTTTCGTGGACCGTGGTGTTCATTGGATTGCTGCTCACGCTGGTGTTCTCATTCTTCTTTACCACAGTGGCCGCCAACGCGATTGCCACCACGGCGAACAATCCGGCCAGCGGCATGACCCTGCTGACGGTAATCGTCTCGGCGTTGGTGCTGCTGAACTTTGGGCTCTCGGGCACGACGGGAATGTTTTTTGTCATGGCCATTGCCGGAATGGTGTGCACGGCATTGTGCGCTTCAGGACAGTTCATCACCGATCTGAAAGCCGGTTACTGGATCGGCTCCACGCCCTCGGCGCAGGAGAAGGTGAAATTCATCGGCATTATCGCGTCGGCCATCTCCGCCGGGTTGACCATCGTGCTGCTGGCGAAGGTCTTCCAGTTCGGAGAAGCCGCGCCGGGCAATACGCATCCGGTGCTGGTGGCGCCACAGGCGGCGGCGCTCAAAGCGGTGGTGGTGGGCTTTATGAGCCATCAGCCGGTGGCCTACGCGCTGTTTGGCATCGGTGCGGTCATCACGATTGTGTTGGAGATGCTGGGCGTATCTTCGATGGTCTTCGCCCTCGGCATCTACCTTCCGCTGGCGCTGACCTCGCCGATTCTGGCCGGCGGGTTTGTCTCGCACCTGGTGAACAAGCGCTCGCAAAAGGTGGGTGGCGAGACCGGCAACGGAATTCGTGAACGCGGTGTGATTATTGCGGGAGGATTGATGGCCGGCGGCGCGCTGGGCGGCGTGCTGGGCGCGGCGCTGAGGCTCTTCCCCAGGTACAAGGAAGATTTGATCGAACTGCCGTTCTATAACAATATCGCAGTCTCCGAGATGGTAAGCGCGGCGATGTTCGTTGCGTTGTGCATTTACATCTGGTGGGGATCCTGCAGAAAAGTGAAGGAGTAGAGAAATCATGACAGACGCAGCCGGACGTTATTGCGCGGAAGCCATTCTAGCCATTGACACCCTTTGGGGCGGAGACGTGATGTGCCCAAGCGGCACGGGGCGCTTTATTGCCGACAGCTGGTTCAGCGACGAGCCGTTGCCTTTGGCCTACACGGCGGCTTCGGCGGAGAAGGTGCGTACGAGCGGCGGCGTGAGCGCCAAGCAGATTGACCACGCGGCCATCGCGGCCTACTTGAAGGACGTGGACGTGCCCGCGGCTATCGAGGGTCTGAAGGCCGAGGTATTAAAGGCGGGCGCGCTGCGCGGACGCTACCTGGCCGGCCTTTCGGTGAGTTTGCAGGTGATGTGGGAGCTGGCGCTGGAGATGCTCGGACAGGGCGAGAAGGTTCCTTATGCGCGTTGCGTGCAGGCCAGCGCGGGGCGCAATCCGGAGGCGAGCCAGCCGAGGGCGAAGCGCGAGCGCGTGGCGGAGCTATTGGCCAAGGCCGGGTATGCGTCGCACGATGGAGCCTCTTTGCTGGCGGCGGTGGATGCATGGCGCGCGGCGCGGGTGACTCCCATGGCCAGCGTGCGGACGTTGAGCGCGGCGGTCATCGCCTACTTTGACCAGTTGAGCGCGCAGCATCTGGCTCCGCACCTGCCGAAGGAACTAGCCGTGGTGCCGCGGGCGAACATTGAGTTCGATGCGATCAAGGATGCGTGGTTCAGCGGTTCGATGAACTATCTGGGCCGCAAGCGCAACGCCGACGGCTCGCCGCAGTACGAAGCGAACTACGAGATCAACGCCTCGCTGCAAATCTCACTGCCGGAGTTTTATCAGCTGGTAAGCCACGAGGTTGTGCCGGGGCACGTGACGACCTTCGCGTATCTGCAGAATCTGTACGTCCGCAAGCTGGTTGGCTTTGAGGCGACGGTGCTGACGATGAACACGCGGGCGGCGGCCCTGTTCGAGGGCATCGCGAATAACGCCATCCTGATTGCCCACGGCGTTACGGAGTTGAGCCAGTTGCCGGACGAGGATATGCAGATTGGCGCGCTGCTGGCGCTGTTGCAGGATGACGCCAAGAATCAGTCAAGCTATTTGACCTGGGGCGAGGGACGCGCGCAGAGTGATGTTGCGACGGTGTTGCGCAATGACTTCCTGGTCAGCGAGGAGCGGGCCGATAAGTTGAGCGGTGCCTGGGGACGGCATCCGCTGCTGGGACGCATGTATTTGCCGGCATACCGCGCGGGCACGGAGAAGGTGGCCGAGTGGCGGAGGAAGTACGCGCCGGAGGTGGTGCTGCCGGTGATCTACGGCTGCCGTGGCATGGTGGACGTTTGCACCGCCGAGGAAGTGCTGGAGGGAACGATTTAGCCGGGAGCGTTCCGCGATGCAGAATTGTTTATAAAAGGGGCTCATGATGCAGTACCGCAATTTTGGCAAGCTGGAGTGGAAGAGTTCCGCGCTGGGTTTTGGGTGTATGAGGTTTCCCACGCGCGACGGGCAGCGGCTGAGTCCGAATATTGTTGAGGACGAAGCCATCGCCATGATTCATCGCGCCATTGACGGCGGCGTGAATTACTTTGACACCGCCTATCCTTACCACACCGGGCAGAGCGAAGTGGTGCTGGGCAAGGCCTTGGCCGGAGGCTATCGCGAGCGGGTGAAGGTGGCCACCAAGCTGCCGGTGTGGATGGTGAAGGCTCCGGAGGATTTTGACCGGATGCTGGGCGAGCAGTTGCAGAAGCTGCAGACGGATCACATTGATTTCTACTTGATGCACGCGCTGGATCGTCCGCGGTGGCGCGACATTGTGCTGAAGCACAAGCTGCTGGACAAGGCCGAACGGGCGCTGGCCGACGGACTGATCCGGCACATCGGATTCTCGTTCCACGATGAGTACGAGGGCTTCGAGGAGATCGTGCGCGGCACCGGCCTGTGGGAGTTCTGCCAGATTCAGTACAACTACATGGACGCCGAGAACCAGGCGGGCACGCGCGGACTGATGCTGGCCGCGGAACTTGGCCTGGGAGTGGTGGTGATGGAGCCGCTGCTGGGCGGGCGGCTGGCCGATCCTCCGAATGAGGTGCTGGCGGCAATGCGTGAGCAATCGGTGCAGCGCACCCCGGCGGAGTGGGCTTTGCAGTGGCTATGGGACCAGCCCGAGGTGAGCGTGGTGCTGAGCGGCATGAGCACCATGGATCAGGTGGAGCAGAACCTGAAGGCCGCCGATGAGGCGCACGTCTGCTCCTTTGGCGCCGGCGACCATGCGGTGATTGCCGAGGCGCAGCAGATTTACAAGAGCCGGACGAAGATTCCCTGCACGCGCTGCGGCTACTGCATGCCGTGTCCGGCGGGAGTGAATATCCCCGGCAATTTTGACGCGTACAACTACGCGCATTTGTTTGACGACCTGGCGGGCGCGCGCTTCCGTTACTCGGTCTTCTTTACCGAGGAGCAGAGGGCGGGCAACTGCGCCGCCTGCGGCGAGTGCCTGGAGAAGTGTCCGCAGAAGATTGAGATCCGCGACTGGATGCCGAAGGTGGACGAACTGCTGGCCTGAGCCGCTATCGGCTGCCCAGGCAGTAGATGATGCCCTCAATGACGCGCTTGGTTTCATGCACGTCACGTATGCAGATGGAGTCCACGCCCATCTCCTTGGGCGGATAGTCATTGCCGCCGGGGAAGATGGCGTCGCCGATGAAGATCATCTCTTCGATGGCAATGTGGCAGAGGTCGCGCAGCTTGGCGATGCCGTAGGCCTTGTCAATGCCGGGCTTGGTCACGTCAATGGAAGTGGCTCCGCCCATGCGCACGCTGAACTCCGGAATGTACTGGTCGAGAATGGCCTTGATGCGGGTGCGCTTGGCGAAGTCGGGATCCCAGGCGTGTTTGGGTTCGAGCGGCGCCTGCTGGCCCAGCGCTGAAAACGTGATCTGGCTGCCGCGATCTTCCACCACGTCTCCCCAGGTCTGGGTGGGCTTGTAGCCGGCCTCGCTGATGGCGCGATCCATGCTGGAAAGAATCTTCTGCTTTTCAGCCGCAGTGAAATCCTCGGAGTAGAGCTTTTTCCAGGCGCCATCTTCATGGCGGAAGAACTTGGTGCCGCAGGTGGGCAGCAGCAGGAGGTTCTCAAAGCTCTGGCCCTGGGGCAGGCGCTGGACCACCTGCTTGTCGAACTGCGGCCAGTCTCCGCCGCTGATAATGGCCACCTTGGCCACGGTCATCAGGCGGGAGAGCAGTTGGGCCATCTCGGCATCCATGGCGGACTTGCTCTCGGCCAGCGTGCCATCCAGGTCAAAGACCACGAGTTTCTTCACCGATGGATTCCTCCACGTTGATTTTAATTCATCCGGCGGCGAATGCCGTGCGGGCGAAAAGCTCCCAGGTGGGGAGTCGGCAGGCGGCTGGTTCTGGGTTACACTGCTGCCCGAATGGGAAGCGGACGCATGGTCGAAGGGTTGACCCGCGCGCTGGACGCGGTGGCGGACTTTCTGCGCCGTCCGGCGGGGATTGCCCGGCACCTGGCGACGGGAAGCCGCGGCGAACGCCTGGCCTACTACCATCTGCGGCGGATGGGCTACGTGATGGTGGCCCGCAACTGGCGCACCCGGGGTCGCCGCGGCGAGGTGGACCTGATCGGCTGGGATGGCACGATCCTGTGCTTTATCGAGGTGAAGACCCGCAGCAGCCACGCCGTGGCCACCGCCGAGGCCGCCGTGGACCACGACAAGCAGCGCGAACTGCGCGCCATGGCACAGGCTTTCATGCGGCGGCGGAGTCCGCGGCCGCAGTTCCGTTTTGACGTGGTCAGCGTCTATTTGATTCCCGGCGCGGAGCCGGTCATCGAAGTCTTCAAGGACGCCTTTGACAGGCGTAGTATGTTGGCATGGTGGCGGCCATAGCCGCGCCGAAAACGGAGAGAGATAACGTGCCAGAGCTGCGCAAAGACCCCATTGTTGGACGCTGGGTAATCATCTCCACCGACCGCGCCAAGCGGCCCACGGATTTTTTGCGGAACAAGGTGGTGCAGAAGGGCGGTTTCTGCCCCTTGTGTCCGGGAAATGAGTCGAAGACGCCGAGCGAGGTGCTGGCTTACCGTCCTGAGGCTGGCGGCGGCGGGCAGAAGAACGGCCCCGGCTGGACGGTGCGGGTGGTGCCCAACAAGTTTCCGGCGCTGACCATTGAAGGCACTCTGAACCGCCAGGCCGAGGGAATGTTCGATAAGATGAACGGCCTGGGCGCGCACGAGCTGGTGATTGAAAGCCCCGACCATGCCGCCCACATGGCAACCCTGCCGCCACGCCAGATCGAGAGCATTCTGTGGGCCTGCCGCGACCGTATTGTGGACCTGAAGCAGGACCGGCGCTTCAAGTACATCATGGTCTTCAAGAACCACGGCGAGACCGCCGGCGCCACGCTGGAGCATCCGCACACGCAACTGATCGCGCTGCCGATTGTGCCCAAGCACGTGGGTGAGGAGCTGGAGGGCGCCAAGCAGTACTTCAACATCAAGGAGCGCTGCATCTTCTGCGACATTCTGCGGCAGGAGATGGAGAGCCCGGCGCGCGTGGTGGCGGAGAATGAGGACTTCCTGGTGTTTGCGCCCTTTGCGCCGCGCTTTCCGTTTGAGACCTGGATCTTCCCCAAGCGCCACGAGTCGGCCTTTGAGAACCTGAGCTCGCACCAGATGATGAACCTGGCCACGGCGCTGAAGCAGCTTTTGATGAAGTGCGACGTGGCGCTGGACGGGCCGGCCTACAACCTGGCGCTGCATACGGGGCCGCTGCAGGAGGGCTCGCTTGACTACTACCACTGGCACCTGGAGTTCATTCCGCGGCTGACCAACACGGCGGGCTTCGAGTGGGGCACGGGCTTCTACATCAACCCCACGCCGCCGGAGGAGAGCGCGAAGTTCCTGCGCGAATCCGAGCTGCCGGCAGGGAAGTAACGGCGCCGCAGCGGGGCAAATGGGCTGGCGGGGAAGGTACTTCCGCCCGGGGAAGGCATCGAGACTCTTGCCCGGCGGCGAATTGTCTGCGAACATGGTCAGCAGATTGCAGCTCGCTTGGTACCCAAGGTTCGTCAACCGTGTCCCATACGCCCGCCCCCAGAAGAGCAATGCAGGACGCCGATGGCCCTCCAGCCACGGGAGAGCCCAACTCGCCCGGTGGCGTGGTGTATGAGACCTCGGCCGGAGGTGTGGTGCTGCGCCACATAAGAGGCACCTGGCAGGTGGCACTGATCGAACCGAACATCATCAACGCCGACACCATCACCCGGCGGGCGAAGGCTCGTCCGGCCGGCACCGTGTTTGCCCTGCCCAAGGGCGGCGTGGACGAGGGTGAGACTCCGGAGCAGAGCGCGGTTCGCGAGGTGAACGAGGAGACCGGCGTGCGCGCCCAGTGCCTCTTCCGGCTGACCACGATCCGCTATGCCTACCAGCGCTCCTGGGGCGGACGCGAGCAGGTCCACAAGTCGGTGTGCTTCTACCTGTTTCTCTACCAGTCAGGACGTTTGGGGCAGATTCGCGCGGATATGCGGGACGAAGTGCGCAAAGCCTTCTGGTTCCCGCTGGAAAAGGCGCACCACAAGCTGACCTACCGGGGCGAGCGCGAAGTGCTGAAGATGGCGCAGAAGATCGTGCGCGAGCATCCGGAGCGGCTGACGCCTCCTGCACCGCCGCAGCCGGCCAGCGGACCGGCCGTGCAGCGCCCGGTGGCCCAGCAGCGGCCACTGATGTCTCCGGTGGGGAGCTTTCCCCGCCATGGGGCTCCAAACCGCGCGGCAGGGCAGCGCCGTGGCGGACATGGTCGTCGGGATTCCCGGCCGAACCGCCCCGGCGGGCGAACGTAAAGTCCGGGGGCGACCGCTCCTATCTGCTGGAAATTCCAGGAAGTTCATATTTTGGTGCAAAACTGGCTCCCAGAATAGGGCGGCGGAGGGGGAAATCCTGCGCGGGAGAATTCCGTCCCCGAGGGGAGAGATTCGTTGCAAATAGTTCTTGACTGAATGGTGGTTCATTCAGTATTGTCTATTCAACTTAATAAGGCGTGCGCCGTTGCCATCCTCACCCCACATTTTCGGCGCACGCCGCCTCTTTTTTTAAACGGGTATTTTTCTACTTTTAGCTGGTTTAGTTGGACACGATGATTTCGCTGCGCCGACGGGTGCCATGTCGAGTCAATTGTCTTTCCCTGCCTGTCTCCCAGGTGGCCTCTTCCCTTTTATTCCGCATACCGAACGAAGAATTTTCTGATTTCTCCACGAAAAGCGTGACTGGTTCCATCGCCGTGCAGGATAGCTGACGGGACGGGAATTGGCGCGCCAGTGTACGGCCGCACTTATTGCAGTCGAATCCTCGGAGAAGCCTCACCGAATGTCAAAACGTATCGAGAAAGTCGCCGTCCTCGGCGCGGGAACCATGGGCTCCCGCATCGCCGCGCACCTGGCCAATGCCGGGGTGCGTTCCTACCTGCTGGACATCGTTCCGCCGGACGCTCCGGCCGATGCTTCGGCGGCTGTTCGCAACAAGATCGCCGACGCCGGGCTGGATGCGGCGCGCAAGAGCAAGCCGGCGGCATTCATGGAGGCTGGCCTCAGCCGACTGGTGACCACCGGCAACTTTGACGACCACCTTGGCCTGCTGGCCGAATGCGATTGGATCATCGAAGTGGTGGTGGAGAACCTGGAACTGAAGCGCCAGCTCCTGAAGAAGGTGGAGGCCGTGCGTAAGCCGGGCACCATCGTCACCACCAACACCAGCGGGTTGCCCGTAGCCTCGATCGCCGAAGGCTTCAGTGAGGAGTTCCGCCGCCACTGGTTCGGCACGCACTTTTTCAACCCGCCGCGCTACATGCGGCTGCTGGAGATCATTCCCACGCCGGATACCGACCCCGCGGCCGTCGCGGCCATCGCGGAGTTCTGCTCGGTGCGGCTGGGCAAGGGAATCGTCTACGCCAAGGACACTCCGAACTTCATCGCCAATCGCATTGGCTGTTTCAGCGTGGTCAACATTGCGCGGCTGATGCAGGAGTTCGACTACTCGGTGGAAGAGGTGGACGCGCTTACGGGCTCGGCCATCGGCTTCCCGAAGTCGGCCACCTTCCGCACCATTGATATGGTGGGGCTGGACGTGCTGGCACACGTGGTTCGCAACGCCAAAAAGCTGAGCGGCGGCAAGCCTCTTGACGAGCGCGGCGACCTGGACCTGCCCGCCTTCTACGACCGGATGCTGGAGCGGAAGTTGCTGGGCGATAAGACGCGAGCGGGCTTCTACAAAAAGGAAAAGTCGCCAGAGGGCGACAAGCGGCTGGCACTGGACTGGAAGACCCTGGAGTATCGTCCGGCGGCGCGGCCTAAGTTCCCGTCGCTGGAGATGGCGAAGACGGTGGACGCGCTGGGCGAGCGGCTGCGCATGTTGACCGGCATGGGCGCCGAGAAGGTGGACAAGGCCGGCGAGTTCCTGTGGACGGCCCTGAGCGAGGCCTTTACCTACGCGGCCAACCGCATTCCGGAGATCAGCGACAACGTGGTGGAAATTGATCGCGCCATGCGCATGGGCTTCAACTGGGAGCTGGGCCCGTTTGAAATGTGGGACGCCATCGGCGTAGAGGCCACCGTCGCCCGCATGAAGAAGGAAGGCAAGCCTGTATCGGCCAACGTGGAAAAGCTGCTGGCCGCTGGACGCACAAGCTGGTATGGCGACGCTCCGAAGGCCGCCAGCGGACGCGAGTACTTTGACCTGGCCGCGGGCAAGGCGACGGAAGAGAAGACCGCAGCCGGTGTGTGGAGCGTCGCGGTGGCCAGGAAGTCCCATGGAGTGGTGAAGAGCAACAGCGGCGCCAGCCTGATTGACCTGGGCGATGGCGTGGGCTGCATCGAGTTCCACTCCAAGATGAACTCGCTGGGCGCGGACATCATCCAACTGACCACGCAGACGCTGAAGCCGGGCGGCCTGGGCGAACAGTTCGACGCCTTCGTCATCAGCAACGACGCGGGCAACTTCAGCGTGGGCGCCAACATCATGCTGCTGCTGATGGCCGTGCAGGACGAGGAGTGGGACGAGGTGGACATGATGGTCCGCCAGTTCCAGAACATGACGCAGCTGATCAAGTTCAGCTCGAAGCCGGTGGTGGCGGCGCCGTTTGGACTGGCCCTGGGCGGCGGGTGTGAAGTGAGTTTGCATGCAGCGGCGCGCCAGCCTCATGCGGAGCTCTACATGGGACTGGTGGAGGTGGGCGTGGGTCTGCTGCCGGGCGGCGGCGGCTGCAAGGAGATGACCGTGCGCGCGCTGGACGCGGCAAGCTCGATTCGCGCCGACGGACGCGAGAGCGTGGAACTGATGGAGGCGATGAAGAAGGCCTTTGAGAACGTGGCCCTGGCGAAGGTTTCCACCAGTGCCTATGAGGCGCGTGGGCTGGGCTTTTTGAGCCGCGGCGACCAGGTGACGATGAATCGCGAGCGCGTGTTGACCGATGCCAAGGTGCGTGCACTCGAGTTGGCAGGAGCCGGTTACCAGGCTCCATTGCCGCGCACGGACCTGCCGGCGCCGGGTGAAAACATCCTGGCCACGCTGAAGCTGGGCGTGCATCTAATGCGCCAGGGCGAGTACATCAGCGACCACGAGGTGAAGATCGCCGGCAAGGTGGCCGAGGTACTCTGCGGCGGAGCCATTACGCCGGGCACTCCCATCAGCGAGCAGTATTTGCTGGACCTGGAGCGCGAGGCCTTCAAGAGCCTGTGCGGAGAACGCAAAACGCAGGAGCGCATCCAGTACACGCTGAAGACCGGCAAGCCGCTGAGGAACTAGTGATGCCGAACAGATTTCATGGCCAAAAGGATGCATGGGTGCGCATGGAGGCTCCTCTCTGCGCGATTGACGAACGGCTGCAAATATTTGCTCAGAGGAAAGGGTTCTCAGTACGACGGAATTACCACAGTACGCCTGAACGCTCACTGTGCTGGGCTGAAGACGGCGTGGACAAGCTAGTCGAGATTGTTCTGGCAGACGAGAATGCCATGACCTTCAACATATGGATCTGCGCATTCCAAGACCGGAAGGGACAACGCTACTGGAAGCAGGAATTCCTACGAGAGCGTATAGCGATCGATGGAATTGACTCTCAACTGGAGAGCCTGCTCGAAGAAGGAATAGTGGCGCTATCAGGATGGCACGAAGGCAATCTGGAACGGGCTCGCTGAGTAGGTGAGGCGGGATCGCCCGGGAAGCACGAGGAGAGAGACATGCGCGAAGTAGTGATCGTAAGCGCCGTCCGCACCGCGGTCGGCAAGGCAAACAAGGGAACGCTGCGCACGACGCGTCCGGATGACCTGGGCGCGGTGGCCATCCGCGGCGCGCTGGAGAGGGTGCCGCAACTCGATGCCCGTGAGATTGAGGACGTGATATTGGGCTGCGCCATGCCGGAGGCCGAGCAGGGCATCAACGTGGCTCGCATTGCCAGCCTTCGTGCCGGGCTGCCGGTGGAATGTTCGGCGATGACCGTGAACCGCTTCTGCAGCTCGGGATTGCAGTCCATCGCCATTGCCGCGGACCGCATCGCCGTGGGCGGAGCCGAGGTGATCGTCGCCGGAGGCACGGAGAGCATGACGATGATTCCCATGGGCGGGCACAAGGTGAGCTGCAATCCCGCGCTCGTGGCCAGCTATCCGGATGTGTACCTGAGCATGGGACTGACCGCCGAGCGGCTGGCTTCGCGCTTTGGAATCACCAGGCAGCAGGCCGATGAGTTCAGCGTGGCCAGCCACCAGAAGGCCGCGAAGGCCATTGCCGCCGGGAACTTTGCCGATGAGATTGTGCCGGTCAACGTGACCTTCACCACTCCGGCGGCGGCGACGCGCGGCGCGGCGGCCATCAAACTGCAAACCCAGACGCTCGAGTTCAAGGTGGATGAAGGTCCTCGGGCGGAGACCACTCTGGAAGCTCTGTCGGCCTTGAAGCCGGCGTTCCATGTAAAGGGCACGGTGACGGCCGGCAACAGCTCGCAGATGAGTGATGGCGCGGCGGCCGCCGTGGTGATGAGTGCCGAGCGCGCAAAGCAGCTTGGACTGAAGCCGCTGGCACGCTTTGTGGCCTTTGCCACCGCCGGTTACAAACCGGAGGAGATGGGACTGGGCCCGGTGTTTGCCATTCCCAAGGCGTTGAAGCTGGCGGGCCTGAAGCTGGAAGACATCAGCGTCTTCGAGCTGAACGAGGCCTTTGCCGTGCAGGCGCTGAGCGTGATTCGCGAGCTGGGGCTTGATCCGGCGAAGGTGAATCCGAATGGCGGCGCCGTTGCGCTGGGGCACCCGCTGGGCTGCACCGGAGCGAAGTTGACGGCCACGCTGCTGCGCGAGTTGAAGCGGCAAAAGGCACGCTACGGCATCGTGAGCATGTGCGTGGGCGGCGGCATGGGCGCGGCGGGAATCTTCGAGAGCCTTGAGTAGCTAAAGATCGAGACGGAAACATCAAGACATGGAATTCGCGCCAGCCTGGAGGGCAGCGCAGAAAGCATCTGGAGGAATTGAGATGGCAACCACCGAAGCACCGGCGCAGAAGAAGATTGTGGGCGGCAACTTTTTAATTGAAGAGACGCAGCCGCAGGATGTGTTCACCCCGGAAGATTTTAACGATCAGCACAAGCTGATTGAGCAGACGGCCGAAGACTTTGCCAATCAGGAGATTGTGCCCAACGCCGACCGCATTGAGCACAAGGACTTCGCCTTCAGCCGCGAGCTGTTGAAGAAGGCCGCCGACCTGGGACTGACCAGCGTGGACATTCCCGAAGAGTACGGTGGCGCGGAGATGGACAAGGTGAGCTCGGCAATCATCGCCGACCGCATTGCCAAGCAGGGCTCGTTTGCCGTGACGTTCAGCGCGCACGTCGGCATTGGCACGCTGCCCATCATCTGGTTCGGCACCGCCGAGCAGAAGGCGAAGTACCTGCCCAAGCTCGCCAGCGGTGAGTGGGTGGGCGCCTACGCGCTCAGCGAGAGCAGTTCGGGCTCCGACGCGATGAACGCCCGCACCAAGGCCGTGCTCAGCGCGGACGGCAAGCACTGGGTGCTGAATGGCGAGAAGATGTGGATCACCAACGCCAGCTTCGCCAACCTGTTCGTCATCTTCGCCAAGGTGGATGGCGAAAAGTTCTCGGCCTTCCTGGTGGAGAAGAGCTTTCCGGGCTTCAGCGTGGGCAATGAAGAGCACAAGCTGGGCATTCGGGGCTCCAGCACCTGTCCGCTGATTTTGAATGACTGCCAGGTTCCGGTGGAAAACCTCCTGGGCGAGATCGGCAAGGGTGCGACCATCGCCTTCAACATTCTTAACGTGGGCCGCTTCAAGCTGGGCGCGGCGGCCGTGGGCGGAGCGCGCACCTGCCTCACCAGTTCCATCAAGTGGGCGCAGGAGCGCAAGGCATTCGGCAAGCCCATTGCCGACTTCGGCTTGGTGCGGGCGATGCTGGCCGATATCGCCATCGGCATCTACGCCGGCGAGGCGCTGGTGTACCGCACGGTGGGCATGATGGACGCCGCCACGGCCGACATCGCCAAGGGCTCGCCCGACGAGTCGAAGCTCATCCGCAAGGCCATCGAGGAGTACGCGGTGGAGTGCTCGATCATCAAGGTATGGGCGTCGGAGATGTTCGACCAGGTGGTGGATCACCAGGTGCAGATCTACGGCGGCTACGGCTTTGTCGAGGAGTATCCGGCGGAGCGCGCCTATCGCGACTCGCGGGTGAACCGCATCTTCGAGGGCACGAATGAGATCAACCGGCTGATCATCACCGGATGGCTGCTGAAGCGTGCCCTGAGCGGACAACTGCCGTTACTGCCGGCCATCAAGAAGCTGATGGACGAGGTGATGGCCGGACCCAGCTTTGCCGAGGAAGACACGCGCGAGCTGGCGGCGCAGCGCAAGCTGATTGAAAACGCCAAGAAGATTGGCCTGATGGTCAGCGGCGCGGCATCGCAGAAATACATGCAGCAGATTGCCGACCACCAGGAGGTCATGGGCGCCATCGCCGACATCGTCATCGAGGTGTACGCCATGGATTCCGTGCTGGCGCGCACGCTGAAGCTGATTGCAGCGCAGGGTGCGGCGGCCAGTGCGACGGCCGTGGCCATCACCGATGTGTATTTGACCGAAGCCTTTGCCCGCGTGGAGCAGGCTGCGAAAAAGGTGCTGGCCGATGTGGCCGACGGCGACATGCTGCGCACCCAGGTGACCATCCTGCGGCGGCTGGTGAAGAGCGAGCCGGTGAACACGATTGCCGCCCGCGAGAAAATCGCGGCGCGGGTGCTGGAGGCAGGTAAGTACGCCTTGTAAGTTTTTGTCGGAGAAATGCGACGGGCGGGAGCGATGGCTTCCGCCCGTCTTTTATTGCAGAAAGAAATTACCGCGCGTTGGGTGCAGCAGGCCGCTCAAGCTGTGCGATGGCCGCACGCAGATGCACGCGTTCGGGATCGCTGGTGGCGGCGTCGTTCAGGCGCTGGTGCATCCAGGCCAGTGCGGCGCGGGCGGAAAGGTGCGGCGCATCCGGCGTGATGGAGGTGATCACGAGGTCGCCCTCATGCTCGTGCATCACGAAGCGAACCCGCTCGCTGGCGGGAATTGCGTTGTAACCCTCGGCCATGTCAAAGACCCCGGAGACCTTGTAGATGACGGTCAGAGAGTCCGTGGCGTATTCGGTGGCCTCAAAGTCCCAGCGCGTGACGATGACGATGCGCTGCCACTCTGCGGTGGGGCGGACGGTGGTAAGTGGTTTGACGCGCGCCCAGGCATCGGGCTGCAGGCGGACGCCGTCAAAATCCAGGTGGCAGAAGTTGGAGAGCAGGATGCGCTGTGCGCCGAGGACCTCCGCACTGCTGCGGTTGCGCAGCCGCACGCCGCCGCCGTTCTGGGCAGCGACGCCGATCTGGGCAGGCAGCCAGGCCGAGGCCAGCAATAGAAATAGCAGGACGCAAACACGACGTGGCATGGATGGATAGGTTCTCCCACCCCTAAGGTAAACGGGAGCGGGCCGCGGAGCAACCATGGCGCCGGCCGCGGATTGTCGCCGCTTGGGAATTCCTGCGTATGTGGCGGGTGTAAAAGGCCTTGACGGCCGTGAAAGGCGGGGCGGGCAAGCCTGAGAGCGGGATTTGTTTTAGGATGGACTGCAAGGTTGATGTCTGAACCCGCACGATGAGAAACCTTCTTCATGCCGTCCGCTGGCTCCTGCTGCTGCCGCTGTTGTTGGCGGCGGGGTTTGCCCATGGTGCGCGCGGCATCCAGGTGTTTTCTGCCCAGACGAACTACCAGGTGGACGTTGTTGCCCGGGACGGCGTGGAGTACGTCGGGCTGACCGACCTGCTGGAGCCCCTGGGGCGGATTGAGTCCCGCGTGGAAGGCGACCACGTGCGCCTGACCTTCAACGGCGCGGAGGCGGAGTTCGAGCGCGGCAAAACGCAGTGCCGGGTGCGCGGCACAAGCGTGAACCTGCCGGCGGGATTTCTCCTCCAGGACGGCCGCGGCTACATTCCGCTGGCCAGCGTGAGCGTGGTGCTGCCCAAACTGGCCGAGCTTACGGCGGAGCTGCACCAGGCCTCGCGGCGGCTCTTTGTTGGCATGGCGCCCATTCGCTATACGGCGGAGCTGCGCACCAACCCCTCGCGCCTGGTGCTGAGCTTTACGGTCCCGGTGAACCCCGCCACCTACATGGAGAAGAATCGCGTGCGGCTGCTCTTCCGCCGGGAGCCCGTGGTGGGCGCGGCCGGCGGCAGCGTGGCCTACACGGATGGTTTTATACGCGGGCTCACGTTTACGGAGAGCGCGGCGGGCGCGGAAGTGGCCGTGCCGGTGGCGCAACCGGCAACCGTCGCGGTCAGCGATGGCGGACGCACGCTGACCATCGCTCCGGCGCAGGGCGGTGCACAGGGCAGTGCGCAGGGCGGTGCACAGAACGCCGCGCAGAGTTCTGCGACACCAGCGTCGGCCAACGCAAATCCGAATCCGGGGGATGCGCAGAATGCCGCGCAGGCGGCTGGGCGAGTTCCGCACAACCGGGCCTTTGTCATGCTGGACGCGGCCCATGGCGGCGCCGATGCGGGCGCGGCGACCTCTCCGGCGGAAAAGCTGTTGACCCTTGTATTGGCGCGGCGCGTGCAAAAGGAGTTGGAGTCCCGCGGCGTCACCGTGGTGCTGGCGCGCACGGCTGACGTGGCCATGAGCTTTGACCAGCGCGCCGCGGCCGCCAACGTGGCGAAGGTGAGCCTCTACGTGGCCATCCACCTTTCTGCCGAGGGCCATGGCGTGCGCGTGTACTCCACGCTGCTGCCCCCGGCGACCCCTCTGGCGCAGGATCGCCGGGCCTTTACGCCATGGGATTCGGCGCAGGTGCCTTATTTTGACCGCTCGGTGCAGGCGGCAACCAGCGTGGCCGCTGACTTGAACGCCGCCGGAGTGCCGGCACGAAGCTCGGCCGCGGCTTTGCGTCCGCTGACTTCGGTGACCGCTCCGGCGATTGCCGTGGAATTTGCTCCGCTCGACGGCGGAGCGGATGAGCTGGCCACGCCGGTCTACCAGCAGAAGGTGGCGGCGGCCCTGGCCGGGGCGATTGCCACCCTGCGCGGACGCTGGGAGGAGGCGCAATGATCTCCCGCAGGCTGCAGATTTTCACCGTGCTGCTGGTGCTGGTCATCCTGGCCATGGGCGGCTACTTTGTGCACCTCAAACGCAAGGCGGAGGCCATCGCCGCTCCCCAGGTGCAGCAGGTGCTGGTGGCTCCCGTGAACGGCCCGGCGGAGACGACGCTGCTGTTTTTGCCCAATGATGACGAAGGCCTGCTGCACGCCACGTCGGTGACCCTGGCGCTGCCCTCCGATGCCGGGGAGCGCGCGCGGCTGGCCTTGCATACCCTGATCGCCCGCGGGCTGGAAAAGAGCTCGCCGCATCCTTATGGCCCAGGGGCTGACGTGCATGACGTCTTCCTGCTGGATCCGAACTCGGCGGTGGTGAACCTGAACCAGCAGCTGGTGGCGGCGCAGCACTCCGGCATCCAGAGTGAGCAGTTGACCATCTTCAGCATGGTGCTGACCCTGAAGGCGCAGCTGCCGCAACTGACGCGGGTGCGCTTTCTGGTGGAGGGCAAGAGCGCCGACACCCTGGCCGGGCACGTGGACCTCTCCAACTGGGTGGATGTGGTGCAGTTGCAGCAGTCGGCGCCGATCGCACACTAAGCCTCATCGCCGCGCTGCTTACTGGGCGAACCCACTGCCTGTGCGAACCAACTGCGAACCCATCTGCGAATCAAGAACCTGGCAAACTAAACCCTGAGCCCACGCCCGCCCGCCGGTGGTATTCTGCTTGCATTGTTTTTGGCCGGATAACGATTTAGCCAGACCATTTGGGCTCCGCCCCCAGAGAGAGAAATCGCCTCCATGACTTGTTCCATGCTTCGCGCGCTGCGCGCTGGTCTTTCCATTCTCCTGCTCGGTTCCTGCGCGCTGGCGCAGGCTCCGGCCGCCGCCTCCACTTCCAACTCGACCGCGGCGGCCTCAGATGGCCTCAGCGGCTTCCGCGATGCGGCGGCCGAGCGCAAGCTTGAGGAGAAGTTCCTGGCTGTGCCGGATCCCAAGCTGGCGCGCGAACACTTGCGCACGCTGACCGCGGAGCCGCACATTGCCGGCTCGGTGGAGGACAAAAAGACCGCCGACTACGTGGCGGGGAAGTTCCGCGAGGCTGGCCTGGATGTGCGGATTGACGAGTACAAAGTGTGGCTGAACCTTCCGAAGGAGATTCTGGTGGAGGCCATCGCTCCGGAAGGGCTCAAGATGAAGGGGCCGACGCGCGAGCACGTCGAGGGCGACCCTTACCAGGATGATTCCCGCGTGGTGATGCCCTTCAATGGCAGCTCGCCCTCCGGCGACGTTGAGGCCGACCTGGTGTACGCCAATTACGGCCGCCCGGAGGACTTCAAGAAGCTGCGCGAGATGGGCGTGGAGGTGAAGGGCAAGATCGTCATCGCACGCTACGGGCAGAACTTCCGCGGGGTCAAGGCGCTGACGGCGCAGGAGGCCGGTGCCATTGGCCTGATCATCTACTCCGACCCCGCCGATGACGGCTACTTCCGTGGCGATGCCTATCCCAAGGGCCCGTACCGCCCGGCCACCGGCGTGCAGCGCGGCTCCGTGCAGTTCACCTTTGAGTATGCCGGCGACGCGACGACGCCCGGAGTGGCCAGCACGCTGGATTTGCCGGCCTCGGCGCGCGTGGCTCCGGAGAAAGCCGCCAGCCTGCCGAAGATTCCCGTGACGCCGCTCTCCTACGCCGACGCCTCGCCCTTGCTGGAGCGGCTGGGCGGGCCGGAGACTCCGCGCGAGTGGCAGGGCGCGCTGCCGTTTACCTATCACGTCGGCCCCGGCCCCACGCGGGTCCACGTCAAGCTGGTGCAGGACTACAAGCTGCGGACCATCTGGAACGTCATTGGCACCATCCGTGGCAGCCAGCAGCCGGATTCGCTGGTGATTGCCGGAAACCATCGCGATGCCTGGGTGTACGGCGCGGTGGACCCGAACAGCGGCACGGCGGCCATGCTGGAGAGTGTGCACGGCATTGGCCAGCTGCTCAAGAGCGGATGGCGGCCGAAGCGGACGATCATCTTTGCCAGCTGGGATGCGGAAGAGTACGGGCTGATCGGCTCGACCGAGTACGCCGAGCAATACGCGAAGCAGCTCCAGAACGCGGTTGCCTACCTGAACATGGATGTGGGCGTCAGCGGGCCGAACTTTGGAGCCTCCGGCGTGCCCAGCCTGAAAGGCTTTTTGCGGGATGTGGCGAAGGCGGTGCCCAGTCCCAGGGGCGGCAGCGTGTACGACGTGTGGAAGGCGCAGGGAGAGAACTCTCGCCGCCGTCCGACGACCAGCGCCGACACGGGGCTCTTCAACGAGCGCCGCGGTGAGGCTGATAACGCTGAGGCCAGGGTCGGCGACCTCGGCAGCGGCTCGGACTACTCCGCATTTTTGCAGCACCTCGGCGTGCCGTCCACCGATATAGGTTCGGGCGGACCCTATGGCGTCTACCACTCGGCCTTTGACAACTTCGCCTGGTTTACCAGGAATGCCGACCCGGAGTTCGTCTACGAGCAGGAGATGGCGCGCATCTTTGGCTTGCAGGCTCTGCGGCTGGCCCAGGCCGACCTGCTGCCCTTTGACTACGAGACCTATGGCACCGAAGTGACCCGCCACCTGGAGGGCATTGAGCGCCGCGCCCGCCGGCTTGGCTGGGTGGCGGAGGCAAAAAATGCAAACGATGCGAAGGCGCCTGCGAACGGGTCTGCGAATGGGAGTGCGAGTGATGCTGCGAGTGATGCTGCGGACGGCGCTGCCAGCAATGCCGCTCCGCAGCTCGATTTCGCCGCCGCGCTGAAGGCCTCCGCGCGGCTGGCCGAGGCCGGCAAGGCCTGCCACAAGCTCACGGCCGCCTCCAGCCCTGCGCAGGTGGAGCGGCTGAACCAGGCCTACCGCGGCGCCGAGCGCGCCCTGCTGGGCAAAGGATTGCCGCACCGCACGTGGTTCCGCCACACCATCTACGCTCCGGGAGAATACACGGGCTATGCGGCGGTGGTGCTGCCCGGGGTGACCGAGAGCATGGACAAAGAGGACAAGGCGGCTGCGGTGGCCGGGCTGGCCGAGGCGACGGCGGCCCTGCAGCGGGCAGCCACCCTGCTGGAGTCGGCGCTCTAGGTCATGGCCGGTGGTCTCGGCGGGCTGATGGTCACATTGATTTGTGACACAAATCGCGTGCAATTGAATGCTGGCAATGGTAATTATCCTGAACGCAGCCAAAAAAGTTAACGACCAGGAGTCTCAACCCAATGGGCGGTAAGGCGTTCTATAAGAGCTTGTATTTCCAGGTACTGGTGGCGATTGCACTCGGCATCCTGCTCGGGCATTTCCGTCCCGCTATCGGCGCGGAGATGAAGCCCTTCGGCGATGGATTCATCAAGCTGATCAAGATGATGATCGCGCCGATCATCTTCTGTACCGTGGTGCTGGGCATCTCGGGCATGGAGAGCATGAAGTCGGTGGGCAAGACCGGTGCGCTGGCCGTTCTCTACTTTGAGGTTCTCAGCACCATCAGCCTCATTATCGGCCTCATCATTGTGGACTTTGTGCATCCCGGCACGGGCATGAACATCAATCCGCTCAGCCTGGACACCAAGGCCGTGGCCGCCTACACCGGGCCCGGCAAAATGCAAACCACCACAACCTTCCTGCTGGACATCATCCCGGACACGATTGTCGGCGCCTTCGCCAAGGGTGACATCCTTTGCGTGCTGTTTACTGCCATCCTCTTCGGCTTTGCCCTGCACCTGGTCGGCACCAAGGGTAAAATCGTCTTCACGTTCATCGAGCAGGTGAACCACGTGCTCTTCCGCATCGTTGGCATGATCATGCGCGTGGCGCCCATTGGAGCCTTCGGCGCCATGGCCTTCACCATCGGCAAATACGGACTGGGCACGCTCTTCCAACTCGGCAAGCTGATGGCCTGCTTCTACGCCACCTGCCTGATCTTCATCTTTATTGTGCTGGGCACTGTGGCCCGGTTGCACGGCTTCAGCATTTGGAGATATCTCAAGTACATCAGGGAAGAGCTGCTGATCGTGCTGGGCACATCGTCCTCTGAGGCGGCGCTGCCGCGCATGATGGCCAAGATGGAACTGGTCGGCGTCAGCAAGCCGGTCGTAGGACTGGTGATTCCGGCCGGCTATTCCTTTAACCTGGACGGCACCTCGATCTATCTGACGATGGCGGCGATGTTCATCGCGCAGGCCACCAACACGCACATGACGCTCGGCCAGCAGCTCTACCTGTTGGCCATCCTGATGCTGACCAGCAAGGGCGCCGCCGGCGTGACGGGCAGCGGCTTCATCGTGCTGGCCGCAACCTTGTCGGCGGTTGGCTCGGTGCCGGTGGCCGGCGTCGCGCTGATTCTTGGCATTGACCGCTTTATGAGCGAGGCGCGCGCGCTGACCAACCTGATCGGCAACGGCGTGGCCACCATCGTTGTAGGTCACTGGTGCAAGCAGCTGGACGAGGGCAAGATGCGTGGGTACCTGCTGACCGGAACGGCCATCGTAACGGAAGAGCCGGAAGAAGTGGCTGAGTAGTTGATCCGCTGGTGAACCCTGGGCCTGGTGCGCGCCATGGAATCGCACCAGGCCATTTTCTTGGCAGACTCCATCCTTTGGAAAGAGGCGCATGAGAGGCCGCAAGACCCGCTACACCTTTGTCATTCAATTCCTGGGTGGAACCTACGTGTACCAGGCTTCGGGCGAGTCGCCGGAGCTGGCGCTCAGGGAGTTCCTGCGCTTTGCCAGTGAAGAAGACGACTGGACCGCCTATCGCGTGCAACTGCTGCGCGCCCTGGCCGATGAGAAGGCAACCCCCGTGGATGGCTGCGAAAACGTGTGGTGCCTCTCCGGTTTCGCCGGCGAGTATCTCTTCCTCATCCACATTGTTGCCACCGAGAGCGGCCCGGGCGGAATGGTAAAGACCCTGGAGGCGCAGATGGAAGGCGTCGGCGCCGATCCCAAACAGTGGGGCTGGGGCGACCGCTGGTAGAGCCTTCGCCCAATTTTCCACGAACAAGAAAAGGCCGCGCACCAGACGCGGCCTTTCCGTTTGCAATCGCAGAGAGCTTACTTGTGCGTCGCGAGCTTCACCAGCTCGCCATCCTTTTTCTCGATGCCGTGCACCGTGCGGTTGTACTCGTCCACCTTGGCCGAGTAGTTCATGCTGCAGAACTTCGGTCCGCACATGGAGCAGAAGGACGCCTCCTTGTAGAACTTGTCGGGCAGCGTCTCATCGTGCATGGAGCGGGCGGTCTCGGGATCGAGAGAGAGTTCAAACTGTTTCTCCCAGTCGAAGGCGTAACGGGCGCGGCTCAGGGCGTTGTCGCGCTCCTGCACGCCGGGGCGATGGCGGGCCAGGTCGGCGGCGTGGGCGGCGATCTTGTAGGCGATGATGCCGTCCTTCACGTCCTTCTCGTTGGGCAGGCCGAGGTGCTCCTTGGGCGTCACATAACAGAGCATGGCCGCGCCATACCAACCGATCATGGCCGCGCCGATGGCCGAGGTGATGTGGTCGTAGCCGGGAGCGATGTCCGTCACCAGCGGCCCCAGGGTGTAGAAGGGTGCACCGTCGCACCACTCGACCTCCTTGTCCACCTGCTCCTTGATCTTGTCAATCGGCACGTGGCCTGGGCCTTCGATCATCACCTGCACGTCGTACTTCCAGGCGATGCGGGTCAGCTCACCCAGGGTCTTCAGCTCGGCGTACTGCGCCTCGTCGCTGGCGTCGGCGATGCAACCGGGGCGCAGGCCGTCACCCAGCGAGAAGGCCACATCGTACTTGGCCATGATCTTGCAAATGTCTTCAAAGCAGTCGTAGAGGAAGTTCTGCTTGTGGTGGTGGGCCATCCACTGCGCCAGGATGGCTCCGCCGCGGCTGACGATGCCCGTGATGCGCGTCGCCACCAGCGGCAGGAACTGCACCAGCAGGCCGGCGTGGATGGTCATGTAGTCCACACCCTGCGCGGCCTGCTCTTCAATCACTTCAAGCATCAGCGCGGCGTTGAGATCCTCAATGCGCTTGACCCGGGCGACGGCCTCGTAAATGGGCACGGTGCCCAGCGGCACGGGGCAGTTGCGCAGCAGCGTCTCACGGATGGCGTGGATGTCGCCGCCGGTGGAGAGGTCCATCATCGTGTCAGCGCCGTAGTGCACGCTGGTGTGGAGCTTCTTCAGCTCCTCCTGCACGTTGCTGGCGACCGCCGAGTTGCCGATGTTGGCGTTGATCTTGCACAGTGAGTCCACGCCGATGCACATGGGCTCCAACTCCGGGTGGTTGATGTTGGCCGGGATAATCAGCTTGCCCTCGGCAATGCGCGCGCGCACCAGCTCCGGCGCCAACTGTTCGCGCTCGGCCACGTAGAGCATCTCCTCGGTCAGCACGCCTTTGCGCGCAAAGTGCATCTGCGTCACGTTGCTGTCGCCGGTGCGGGCGGCCTCCTGTTTGCGCCGCGCCGTCCACTCCGCGCGCAGTTTGGGAATACCCGCCGCGTTACCCTCAATCCCAATTTGGTGAGGAGTCGTGCCGTTGCCGCCATTGTTGCCCGTTTTGTTGCCGGAACCGTTGTTTCCACTCATGGTGAACCCACCCCTTTTTCCGAACGCTTAACGTGACATTATACGCCGTAGGGGCTGCGGAAAATGGCTGCGAACATTGAGTCGCCCGGCGTTTTCGCGCATCCAATAGCGCAGGGCGTGGTGTGCCTTGACCGCACACCATGAGATAAGTACCCTCAGTGGTCATGGGGAAGCGGATGCGGACGGCTGCCATGCAGTTGGCCCTCCGGCCGGGTGGGAATGAATGATGAATAAGTATGTAAAGTTTGGCGTGCCCATCGTGCTCATCGTCTGCGGACTGGCCTACCTGGCCGTCAGTGGCGTTGAAGAGAGCAAGAGCTATTACGTCACACTGAAGGAAATGAGCCAGATGGGCGACGGCGTGTACAGCAAGCGCCTGCGCGTGGCCGGCAACGTTCAGCCGGGCAGCATCCGCCGCCAGGGCACGCACGTGGAGTTCACCCTGACCGAGCAGGGACGCACGCTGCCCGTGGAATACAAAGGCACCGAGGCTCCGCCGGACACATTCAAGGACAACGCGCAGGCACTGGCCGAGGGTAGCTACGGGCGCGATGGCGTCTTCCATGCCAAGCAACTACAGGCCAAGTGTGCTTCAAAGTACGCTCCGGCGCAGCCGGATGGGCAGGCAACGCCCGGCAGCGCGGCACCGGAGAATGCAGCTCCGAATAATGCAGCCCCGCAGCAGAAGGCCGAGGCCGTGGTTCCCGTTGTACGCTGAAGAGATAGCATCACCCTGCGCGCGCCGGCCAGTTGACCGGCGGGTGCCTGCACCATGGACCCTTCTGTGACCGACACCGTTGCCGCACAACCCGCGGTGGAGCTGCACGACGTGGCGCGGCACTTTGGCCGCTTTGCCGCCCTGCGCGGCATCACCGCGGACTTCGCCTCCGGCCGCCTGCACGTTTTGCTGGGTGAGAACGGCGCGGGCAAAAGCACGTTGCTGCGCGTGATGGCCGGGCTACTGGCTCCTACCCGCGGCACGGTGCGCGTGCTGGGTGCGGAGGTGCAGCGCGAGGTGGCAACCCGCTTTGGCTACATGGGCCACGCGCCGCTGCTGTACGACGAACTCTCCGCCATGGAGAACCTCGCCTATTTCGCCGCTCTCTACGGAGTTCATGACGATGCGCGCTGTGCCGAGGCGATCCGCATGGTGGGCCTGGAGCCGTCGCTCGAACGCCGCGTGGGCCAGTACTCGCAGGGAATGCGGCAGCGCATCTCGCTCGCCCGGGCGATTGTGCATCAGCCGGAGCTGCTCTTCCTCGACGAACCCTTCTCGAACGTGGATGTCGGCTCGGCGCGGCAGATGACCGCGTTGCTCTCCACCATGCGCGATGCCGGCACCACGATCTTCGTCGTCACCCACCAGGCCGCGCTGATGGAATCCGTGGCCGATGAGTGCATGGTGTTGGAGGCCGGACGCATGGTGGCCCGCGAAAAGGGCATTCCGTCCAGGATGCTGTCGCCCTACGCGATGGAGGCCCGGAGATGAGCGCCACGCCCACGCTTTGGAGCATCACGCGGCGCTCGCTGGCCAAAGATCTGCGGCTGGAATGGCGATCGAAGGATGCCATCAACAGCATGTTGTTTTTCGCGCTGCTGGTGGTGGTCATCTTCAGCTTTGGATTCGACCCTACGGCCGAAGAGTCTCGCCGCATTGCCGGCGGCCTGCTGTGGGTGGCCGTTCTGTTTGCAACGGTGGTCGCCTTGAACCAGACGTGGACGCGCGAGCTGCGCAACCAGGTGCTGGACGCCTATCGCCTGTCTCCGGCGCCGCCGCAGGCTTTGTTTCTCTCCAAGACCATCGGGAACTTTCTCTTCGTCGCCATCCTGGAAGTGCTGATGGTGCCGCTCTTCGTCGTCTTCTACAACCTGCGCTCGGTGGGACCGGTGTGGCAGTTGCTGGTGGTGGCCTTGCTGGCCACCTGGGCGCTGGTGGTGAATGGAACCTTCTTCGCCGCGCTCAGCATCCGCACCCGCAGCCGGGAGATCATGCTGCCGCTGATCCTGTTTCCCATCTCCATTCCGGCGCTGCTGGCCATGGTGGACGCGACGACCTCGATTCTCACGGGCGACAACTCGCCCTACTTCTGGATGCGGCTGCTGGCGGTCTACGACGTGGTCTTCACCGCCGTCAGCCTGCTCCTGTTTGAACCGGTGCTCAACGCAGAATGACGAAACTCTACAAAGCTCTCACCGCCGTTACGGCCTTGCTGCTCTTTTACGGCTTCTACCAGGCGTGGTACGTCGCGCCCACGGAAGCGACGATGGGCAACGTGCAGCGCATCTTTTACTATCACCTGCCTTCGGCCTGGGTGGCGTTTCTATTGTTCTTCGTCAACTTTCTGGCCTCGGTGTGGTATCTCATCCGGCGCACGGATTCTGCTGACGCCCTTGCCCTGGCCTCTGCCGAAGTTGGCGTCTCGTTCTGCACCATTGTGCTGCTCACCGGGCCCATCTGGGCGCGTCCCATCTGGGGCATCTGGTGGACGTGGGATGCGCGCCTGACCAGCACTCTTGTGCTCTGGCTCATCTACGTCAGCTATCTTGTGCTGCGCCACTACGCCACGGGAGGCCAGGTTCCGGTGCTCGCTGCCGCCCTGGGAATCTTTGGATTTGTGGATGTGCCGATCGTCTACATGGCCATTCGCTGGTTCCGCACCCAGCATCCCCAGCCGGTCATCGGCGGAGGGCAGGGCAGCGGACTCGACCCCGCAATGTGGGTGGCCGTACTGTGGAACCTGGCCGCCTTCGCGATGCTGGCCGTGCTCTTCGTCTGGGCTCGCTACCGCCAGGCGTTGGCCGAGCGCGCGCTGGAGGAAGCCTACATTCAGGCCGAGGGGGAGGCGCGATGAATCCGTCGAATGGAAATGCATACTTGTACGCCGCTTATATCGTTGTCTGGGCGGTGCATTCGCTGTACGCTTACAGCCTTCTTGGCCGCGCCCGCCGCATTCGTCGCGAGGCCGCGGAGCTGAAGAGCCAACAGCGTTAAGATTTGTAAGCCCGGCGTCTATCCAGCAACTTCACGCGCCGGATGGGTTGATACCGAATGTAGATTTCCCGCCGCTCAGGTTGGCCGCGCGGGAGAAAGGGTGAAAACATGAAACGCTTAGCTGGATTTGTTGCATTGTTTCTGCTCTGCTCGGTAGGTGCCTACGCGCAGGCTCACGGAGGCGAACATGGCGGCGGAGGCTTCGGCGGTGGACACATTCCCTCGCATGGACCCGCGCCTGTACGTCATCAGCCGGCGCCTTCGCCAAGGCCGGCGCAGCCTCGTCCCGACCAGCCCGGTCATCCGGTGGCTCCGCACGTGGACCCCAATGACCACTGGGTCGGCCATGACACCGGCCGCCACGACGCCAACTATCACCTCGACCACCCCTGGGAGCATGGCCGCTTCCCGGGCGAGATTGGCCGCGGTCACGTGTGGCGTCTGGGTGGTGGTGGGCCAGGACGCTTCTGGTTCGGCGGTTTCTACTTCAGTGTGGCGACCGTGGACTTTGATTACTGCGCCGGTTGGGATTGGATGACCGACGACATCGTCCTCTACGACGATCCCGACCACGTGGGCTACTACCTGGCCTACAACGTGCGCCTGGGAACCTACGTGCACGTGCTGTACCTGGGCAACTGACGTATCCGTTGCAAGAAAAGCCGGGCTCGCAATGGCGGGCCCGGTTTCTTGTTGCATGAATTACGGCTACAGCTTTCTGACCGTCTCCACCGTGGCGGCATAATCGTCGTTGGCATGGCCGTCGGCCACGGCCTGCTCGTACACTTTCTTGATCTCGCCGAGCGCGGGCAGCTTGACCTTGGCGCCTTCGGCCGCCGCCAGCATCAGCCGGATGTCTTTCAGCATCAGCCGCAGCGGGAAGTTCGCCGTCCAATCCTTATTGAGCACGAAGCTGGATTTGTAATCCGTAACGCCGCTCTTGATCATCGAGCTGTTGATCAACTCGACCAGAATTTCCGGCTTCACGCCCAACGCGCCGGTCAGGGCAAGAGCCTCGGCAAAGCCTTCGAAGATGCTGGCGATCATCAGGTTCATGCCGATCTTCGCGCTCTCGCCCGCCGCAGTCTCGCCCACGCGGATGAACTTTTTGCCCAGGGCGAGAAACAGTGGGCTCAGCTTTTCCACCGTCTTTTCCGGCCCGCCGACGATGAACAGAAGCTGTGCGTTCTCGGCGCCAATCTTCGAGCCCGTCACCGGTGCGTCCACAAACTCGGCGCCCTTGGCGCGAACGCGCGCGGCGAAGTTGAGCGTGGACTGTGGCGCGATGGTGCTGGAATCCACCACGATGGTGCCGGGTTGCAGGCTCTGGGCCGCACCATCGGAGCCGAACAATACCTGCTCCACGGCGGCGGTGTCGGCCACGCAGAGCCACACAATCTCCGCATCCTTTGCGGCCTCGGCCGGTGTCGCTGCGGTCTTTGCGCCCTCCAGCGGTTTCGGAGTGCGGTTCCACACCGTCACTTCGTGCCCGGCCTTCACCAGGTTTGCCGCCATCGGCCTTCCCATGATTCCCAGTCCCAGATACGCGATCTTCATAGCAGTTCCTCCCACAAGCGCTAAAAGTAGATTAAAAGCCAGCCGGACAAAGCTTGCAAGTGCCGCCGCCGGAGTAGCATCGTTGTAGGCGGAATCCCGCGGCAGCGGCCACCTGCTGGCAGGCGCGCTGATTTCGCACAGCGCCAATTGGTAGAAGCATGATCAAGGTTCACATCAGTCGCAAAGCCGAGCACCTGGGCAACCTGGTCAGGCACTCCGCCATGTCTCCGCGCACCGGGCAATCGCATCGTCCCGTGATGGCCGCGGCGCAGCAGATGGGCGTCACCTTTATCGGCCACGCCTCGTTCTTCCTGCAACTGGGCGGCGCCAGCGTTGTGGTGGATCCCATCTTCACGCCGTGGCTCTTCATTCTGAAGCGGCTGCGCCGTCCCGGAGTGCGTCTGCAGGATCTGCCTCCGCTGGATGCCGTGCTGGTGACGCACGCGCACTTCGATCATCTGCACCGGCCATCCCTGCGTGCGCTGGCCCGCGCCACGCGCCGCAAGTGCGGACACGCTCCCACCCTGATCGTGCCCGTGCGCTGCGCCGACCTGGTCAGCGGCCTGGGCTACGAGAAGATCATCGAACTGGACTGGTGGGAGGAGATGCGGCTGGGCGAGTTGAGCGTCACGGCCACTCCGGCAAAGCACTGGGGCGCGCGTGTCATTCATGACATGCGTCGCGGCTACGGCGGCTACGTGCTCTCCGGCCGCGGCCATTCCATTTATCACTCGGGAGACACGGCCTACTTCGACGGCTTTGCCGAAATCGGACGCCGTCTCAATCCGCAGGTGGCGCTGCTGCCCATCGGCGCCTACTCGCCGGAGAACTTCCGCGAGGTGCATGCCAGTCCGGAGGACGCTCTGCGCGGATTTATGGAGATGGGCGCCGAGACGATGATTCCCATGCACTACGGCACCTTCAAATTGAGCCAGGAGCCGATGGAAGAGCCGCTGGAGCGCCTGCTGGCCGCCGCCCGCGCCCACGGCGTCAGCGACAAGGTGCAGGTGCTAAAAGAGGGCTTCCCGGAGTTCTTCTAATCCACACGCCGTAACTCACACGGCGTTATTCACACGGCGAGCAGCAGGCGGATGTCGCGCACGTTCGTCCCCGTGTAGCCGGTCATGATGGTGTCGCCCAGAGCATCAAGAAATGGATAGGCGTCAAAGCCCTTGAGCGCCGCCTCGGCGTCCAGGCCTTTCTCTTTGGCGCGCGCGAGGGTTGTGCCATCGGCCACGCTGCCGGCCGCCGGGCTGGCTCCGTCAATGCCATCGGTGCCGGCGCTCAGCACCGTGATATTCTCTCCGCCGATGCGTTGCGCGCAGTAGAGCGCGAACTGCTGATTGCGTCCGCCCTGGCCGGGCTTGGCGTCCACTGCCACCGTCACTTCGCCGCCGGAGACCAAACACACGCGCTCATGTTGCCTGCGAAGCTCGCGCAGCCGTTCCAGCAGGTAGTCGGCGGCCTTGCGGTAATCCCAGTCGTCGCAACTGTTATCAATCTCCACGTGGAAGCCATGTTCTTTCGCGCGTTCGGCGGCGGCCTGCTGCGCGCCCACGTTAGAAAGAATCGGCCACCAGCGTGCCCGCTCGAAGATCGGATCGCTTCTCTTCGGCGTCTCCTCCAGCGAGTGTGTGCGGAAGAGCCGCGCCACGCTCTCCGGCAGGCGGGGAATCAGATCGTAGGTCTGCGCAATCTGGTAACACTGCTCCACGGTGCTGGTGTCCGGCATCGTCGGCCCGCTGGCCAGCGAATCCAGCGCGTTGTCCGGCACGTCGGAGATGAGGATGGAAACCTGCCGGGCCGGTGCGGCGGCCAACGCCATCCGTCCCCCCTTGACGGCTGAGAGGTGCTTGCGCACGGCGTTGATCTGCGCGATGGGCGCGCCGGAGTGCACCAGCGCGCGGTAGGTCTGCACCAGGTCGTCGAAGCTGATCTCGTCGTCAATGGGGCGTTCGGCGATGGCCGAGCCGCCGCCGCTGAGCAGGTAAATCACCAGCGCGTGCTCGTCCAGCCCGTCGAGAGATTTCAGAATGGCCGCGGCCGCCTTCAGCGACTCGTGATTCGGCATCGGATGGCCGCCCTCAAAGTAGCGGAAGCCCGGCACCTCCGCCGTGGGCGGCGTGGGAGCCGAGACGATTCCGGTCACGCCCGCGCCCGCACCCAGCCGCTCCATCAACGCCTGCAGACTGGTGTGCGCTCCCTTGCCGATGCTGACGACGAAGACCCGTGAATAATCGCCGAGAGGATAAAGGTCCTCGCCCACTTGCAGGATTCCGCGCTGGTAGTGCACGCTGCGGGCAAATCCGCGCTCAATGCTGCTCTCTTCCAATGCGTGCTGGAAGATGCCTCGGGCGGTGGCCCTCAGGGCGCTCGCCGCTCCGTTTACGCCGCTGGTCTGGCTCATGCGCGGAATTATACCCCTCGGGGTTACGGCTGGCTCGTGATTTCACCGGCCCACACGCCGAGTTCGGCGCGCATGGTTTCCAACTGCCCGGTGAAGAAGTGATCGGCCTCCGGCACAATCACCATCCGCTTCGGCTCCGCCAGCCGCGTGTAGACTTCGGCCAACTGGGAGGGGCTGGCAAACTCGTCGCGGCCGCCGCTCAGCAGCAGCTTCGGCTTGTCGCAGCGCTCCAGGAAGCCATAGGTGTAGGCGCGGCCATCGGCCAGCAGTGGAATGCCCAGGGCACCCAACGCGACGACCTCCGGGTGCGGCACGGCGGCGCGCAATCCAATGGCGGCTCCAAAGGAGAAACCGGCGAAGACGATGGGCTTGGTGAAACGTTTGGCCAGGTAGTCCAGCGCCACCTGCACATCCTGCTGCTCGCCGTGGCCGTTGTCGTGCTCCCCGGCGCTGGTGCCCACGCCGCGGAAGTTGAAGCGCAGCACGGGCATCCCCAGCGCGTTCAGGGCCTTCATCGCGTGGAAGACAACCTTGTTGTGCATCGTCCCGCCAAACAGCGGATGCGGATGGCAGACCAGTGCCGCGTAGCCTGCATCGGGCTCGCCCAGGTTGAGCAGGGCCTCCAGCCTTCCGGCGGGGCCGCTCAGTGAGAGCGACTCGATGCTGCCCGGGGCAAGACTCACGCGCGCGCCTTCAGCTTGATGGATTCGATAACCAGGCTTGCCGTGCGGCCGTCGCGCGAGGCCGGCGGCTGATTGCTGTAGCAGGTGGCCAGCACCAGCGTCTTCAGGTTGCTGATAAAGCGCACCTGCCAGTAGCCGCCATCGGCATCGCGGAAGCGCGCCGAGGCCAGCCGCGCCGTGTTGTTGGCGGCCGCCACGCGGCCCTCGACCGGAGCCGTCTGCAGGAAATGTTTCAGGTACTCGCGCGCGTCCAGCTTAACCGACGTGGAGTTGCGCTGATAGCTGCTGATGACGACGCTGGTCTCGGCGTCCTCGGAATCCACGCGAATGTCGTCGGTGCTCTGCCGCAGCGTCCAGTAGGGCGGCACGCTCAGGCTGACGTGGCCGCGCGGAACCGTGTAGACGCCGCAGGCGGGCAGGGTGACTTTCGCGGAGCTCTTCTTGGTTGCCGCCTTGCGCGGCGCGGTTTTGGTGGAGGTGCTCTTCTTGGTTGCCATGCTCACACTCTAACGCGAAGGCCGTACCGCGGTCGAATCTTTGTTTTTGAGAGCGGTCAGGCCGGGAGCTGAATCGCCTCGTCCAGCAGCGCCGCCAGCTCCGCCGCATCCGTCGTTGGCGGCTGGCAGGTAAAGCCGCTGCACAGGATGGCCACGCCCTTGCCTGTGGCCGCGCCGGGCAGTTGCCCAACGCTCTCCGCCAGCGCCGGGGGCAGAGATTCGCCGAGGTGTTGCGAGTCGCGCACGCGCAGCACCGTCAGGTTGATGGCAAACCTCGCCAGTGCCGCGGCCTCCAGGGCATCGGCCTCCGCCCCGGAGCCCACCACCACCACCACCTGTATGTGCGGACGGCCCAGCCACACGGCGGCCACTCCGTAGGTGGCGGCATGGATGCCGAACTGCTCGGCCACGCCGGCAAAAAGCTCGAGCGTTTTGGTCGCCACCTCGCGCAGATGCCCATCGCCGTTCAGCGCATGCAGACGCAACAAGGCGATGGCCGCCGAAGGATCGCCCGCCGGAGTCGGCGAATCCTGAAATGGCTTGCGACGCGCGGCCAGCGCGCCGATGGCATCCGCCTGAGGCTCGGCGTCAAAGAAGCCGCCACCCTCACGGTCGCCAAAGCGCTCCATCATCTGCCCGGCCAACGCTTCCGCCTGCGTAAAGTAGCTGAGCTTGCCGCTGGACTCGTAGGCATCCAGCAAGGCCAGAATGGTGTAGGCGTAGTCGTCCAGCATTCCCGCCGGACGCGCGGCCTTGCCTTGCTCGGCGTAGGCGATGACGTGGCGCAGGCCACCCTCATCCACGGCCTCGGCCAGCAGACGGTCCAGCGAGCGCAGCGCGAAGGCCACTTCCTCCGGCTCATGCAGCGCGCGCGCCGCCTGTAATGTCGCGCTGATGCATAGTGCATTCCAGCCGGTGTACAGAGTGCGATCGAGAAATGGAGCCGTGCGCAGCAGCCGCGCCGCGTACATCTTCTGCTTGATCGTCGCCAGATGGTCGTGCACCTGCTCCACGCTGAGGCCGTGCTCGGCGGCCAACTCTTCCACCGTCTTGGCCACCCACAGCACGTTGCGCCGCGGGTCGTGATGCATCTCGCCGCGCTCGCCAATGTCGTAATAGGCGGCGGCCAGCGGCAACTCATCGCTGGTCAACACCGCGCGGGCTTCGTCCAGAGTCCAGGTAAAGTAGTCGCCATCGTCCTCAAGATTGATGTCGGCATCCTGCGAGCCGTAGTAGCCGCCGCCGTCGCGGTCGCTCAGCACATCGCGCAGCCAGCGCAGAATGTCACGCGCCACATTGGCAAAGAACGGATCGCGCGTCACCTGGAACGCGTGCGCGTAGTTCTTCAGCAGCTCGCTGTTGTCGTAGGCCATCTTTTCAAAGTGCGGCACGCACCAGCGCTCGTCCACCGAGTAGCGATGGAAGCCGCCGGCCAGCTGGTCGTACACGCCGCCGCGCGCCATCTTCTCCAGCGTGGTCGCGGCCACCAGGTGCACCTGCTCTTCGCCCGTGCGCGCGTACCAGTCCAGCAGCAGCTCCATGGCCGGAGGGTGCGGAAACTTGGGAGCCTGGCTGAAGCCGCCATTCACGCGGTCAAAGCTGCCCAGTGCCGATTGCACCATCTGCTCCACAATGCGCGGTGAAAACTCTCCGCCATGCCCATCGCTGCCCTCGCCGTGGTCGAGCACGTGCATCAACTTCAGACTCTCCTCTTCCACCTCGGCGCGGCGCTCGCGGTAAGCCTCGGAGATGGCGTGCAGAATTCTTCGGAAGCTGGGCCGACCAAAGGCATCCTCCGGCGGAAAGTACGTGCCACCGTAAAACGGCTTGCCATCCGGAGTCAGAAAGACCGTCAGCGGCCATCCGCCCTGCCCCGCCAGGGCAGCCACGGCCATCTGGTAGCGCGCGTCCACATCAGGACGCTCATCGCGATCCACCTTCACGGCCACAAAGTGCTCGTTCAGCAGCCCTGCAATCTCCGGACTCTCATAGCTCTCGCGGTCCATCACGTGGCACCAGTGGCACCACACGGCGCCAATGTCCAGCAGCACGGGCTTACCTTCGGACTTCGCCAGGGCAAAGGCTTCTGCGCCCCATTCATGCCAGCGCGTGGGCTGGTGGGCGGCGGAGCGCAGATAGGCGGAGGAGGCGTGTTGCAGCAGGTTGGGCTCGCTCAGGCTCATGCCGAACAGTGTAGCGCGAAGGGCGCTTTGGCGGAGATTACTGCAACAGGTGGCGGGCGATCTTTTCGTACAGTTCAACGGCCTCAAGCAGTTCGCGCTTGGCCAGGAACTCCCGTTCGGTGTGCGCCACAAGGATCGAGCCCGGCCCGAAGAGCACCGGCGTCCCCCAGGCGCTCAGCTGCGGAATGTCCGTGGTGAACGACGCGGTCATGGTCGGCACTCCGGGCACGGTGACAAAGCGCATGTAGGGAATGTCCAGCACGAACTCCACCTGGGCCAGCGCGCCCACGGCGTACTCAATGGACTGGCGCAGCGGATCGCTGAGGCCGACCAGCCGGTACAGCAGTTGCGCCTTGGCGAAGTCCGGTATTACGTTGGTTGCCCGCCCGCCTTCGATGATGCCAATGTTCATCGTGCTCGGCCCGATCTCCGGATTGAAGGGCAGCGGCATCACCCGCAGCGCGGCCAGCGCGTCCAGCAGCTTCTCAATCGCCGACTCGCCCAGCTCCGGATACGCCGAATGCGCCATGCGTCCGTGGGCGGTCACCTCCACGCGCAGAGCCCCCTTGCTGGCCAGCGCAATGCGGTTGTCCGTGGGCTCTCCGTTAATCAGAAATCGCGAGCCGCGCGGATTGCGATTCGCCACCGCGGCGCCGGTCGAGTCGCGTTCCTCGCCGACCACGAAGAGCAGCCCGACGGACTGCCCGGCCACGCGCAACCGCTCACAGGCGGCCACCTGCGCGGCCAGAATGCCCTTGGCGTCGCAGGCTCCGCGGCCGTAAATGTTGTCGTCATCCTCGCTCGACGCAATGAACGGCGGCACGGTGTCAATGTGCGTGGAAAACACCAGCGCCGGCTCGGCAACCTCTTTCGGACGGGCGTAAACATTGAAGCGCCCCGGCTCAACCGGCATACGCTCCACCACGTAATTCATCTCCTCCAACCGGCGCGACAGAAACTCTCCCACCGCGCCCTCGTGGCCGGTGGTGGACTCAACGTCAATCAGTTGGCGGGTAAAGGAGATGGGGTCCATGCGCTGAGGATAGCAGTGCGGCGGCCAGCGAGGCAAAGCATTGCGCGGCAACACGAATGCGCCGGCGCACAAAAAAGCGCCACCCGTTTCCGGATGGCGCCCTGTGTGTTTTGTTTCCGATTGCGGACTACTGCTTCGCGCCCCTGGCTCCGCCAATGCGCATGCCGTAGAAGCTGCGCCACACGAAGAACATGGAGACGAGGAAGAAGACCAGCGCCAGCCCAAACGTCAGGGTGGAGTTGCTGTTTGCCATCTTCTCCGCCAGCGATGCCGCCAGCAGGCCGAACAAGGTGGTGAACTTGATGACCGGGTTCATGGCCACCGAAGAGGTGTCCTTGAACGGGTCGCCCACCGTGTCACCCACCACGCATGCGTCGTGCAGCGGAGTGCCCTTGGCCTTCATTTCGGTTTCCACAATCTTCTTGGCGTTGTCCCACGCGCCGCCGGCGTTGGCCATAAAGATGGCCTGGTACAAGCCGAAGATCGCGATGGAGAACAGGTATCCGATGAAGAAGAAGCGGTCCACAAAGGCGAATGCCAATGCGCTGAAGAAGACGCCAAGGAAGATGTTGAACATGCCCTTCTGCGCGTACTGCGTGCAGATGGCCACCACCTTCTTGCTGTCCTCGACGCTGGCTTTTTCCACGCCTTCCAGCTTGATGTTCTCCTTGATGAACTCCACCGCCCTGTAGGCGCCGGTGCTCACGGCCTGGGTGGCCGCGCCGGTGAACCAGTAAATGACCGCGCCGCCCGTGATCAGGCCGAGGACGAAGGGCGCGTGCAGCAGCGAAAGGTTCTTCACCTTCTCCGCCAGGAACACGCCATTCACCGCCGTCAGCGAGATGATGATCGAGAAGATCATCGTCGTTGCGCCCACCACGGCCGTGCCGATCAGCACCGGCTTGGCCGTAGCCTTGAAGGTGTTGCCCGCGCCGTCGTTTTCTTCCAGCAGGTCCTTGGCACGCTCAAAGTTCACGTTAATGCCAAAGTCCTTCTTCAGTTCGGCGGAGATGTTCGGCACCTGCTCAATCAGCGAAAGCTCATACACCGACTGCGCGTTGTCCGTCACCGGGCCGTAGCTGTCCACTGCGATGGTGACCGGGCCCATGCCCAGGAAGCCGAAAGCCACCAGGCCGAAGGCGAAGACCGCCGGAACCATCATCAGCACATCCAGCCCCATGGTGGAGAAGAAGTACGCGATGGCCATCAGGGCCACCATGCTGATTCCCAGCCAGTAGGCGCTGAAGTTTCCGGCGACAAATCCGGCGAGGATGTTCAGTGAAGCGCCACCCTCTTCCGAGCTGGTCACCACTTCGCGCACGTGCGCGCTGCTCACGCTGGTGAATACCTTCACCAGTTCGGGGATCAGCGCACCGGCCAGCGTTCCGCAACTGATGATGGAAGCCAGCTTCCACCAGAGTGTCGAATCGCCGCCCAGCGTAGGAATCATCAGGTAGCTGACGATGTAGGTCAGCGCGATGGAGACGAACGAGGTGATCCAGACCAGCGAGGTCAGAGGAGCCTCGAAGTCCATCTTGTCGCTCGTGCCATAGCGCGCCTTGGCGATGGCGTGGTTGATGAAGTAGGAGCCCGCGCTGGCCAGCAGCATGGTCACCCTCATCACGAAGATCCAAACCAGCAACTGCACCTGCACCGTGGGCTCATGCACGCCCAGCAGGATGAAGGTGATCAGTGCGACGCCGGTGACGCCGTAGGTCTCAAAGCCGTCGGCCGAGGGGCCAACCGAGTCGCCAGCGTTATCGCCCGTGCAGTCGGCAATCACGCCCGGGTTGCGGGCGTCGTCTTCCTTGATCTTGAAGACGATCTTCATCAAGTCGCTGCCGATGTCGGCAATCTTGGTGAAGATGCCGCCGGCGATGCGCAGCGCAGCCGCGCCCAGCGATTCGCCGATGGCGAAGCCGATGAAGCAGGGGCCGGCGAACTCACCGGGGATGAACAGCAGGATGC
>CAVRDQ010000129.1:0-6116 GCA_963719655.1 uncultured Acidobacteriota bacterium
TGATGACTTGCATGTTCAGCCTACTCCATGCGTAGCGCTGTAGAATCAGGTATATACGATCTAGGCATTCCTCTGGGTGCCCTGTAGGTGCCCGGAGGAATGCTCCCTCATCTAGCTAGACAGCCTTACATCCGCATTAAGTCGGGTCTGATGGGCCCGCTGCAGCGTCAACGACTCGATCCGGTGACGCTCCGACGATATTCTTGTTCTCGGAAGAGCAGGTCGAGTCCGCATCTTGCCAACGGCACCCGTTGTCGAAGGTGCCATTGAAATTGCCCTGTTTGATGAAGGCCGAGAAATTGTTCGACGTAATAGCCTAATGATGGTACAACGTTAATGCCTAATACAAGAACAGCGCGAAAGCATAAAAAGCGCACAGGGGATCCGAATGGCTCTACCGTCCGAAAAACTCGCCGGAGTCTCTGAAGCTGCTGCACCAGCTTCAGAACGCCAATGGCGCAGCCGCCATTCGGGCAAAGGACCTTTCTCGCACACACAGGGAGCGTCTCAGAGCTAATGGTTTCCTGCGGGAGATCATGAAGGGCTGGTACATACCCAGCCGGCCTGATGAGAGAGAAGGGGAGAGCACTGCCTGGTATGCCTCGTTTTGGCGTTTCGTCGCGGTCTACTTTGAGACACGCTTTGGCAAGAAATGGAGTCTGTCTCCGGAGCAGTCCCTGTCGCTTCATGGTGGAAGCTGGGCGGTGCCACGGCAGTTGCTGGTTCGGGCTCCCAAGGGAGGGAACAAGGTTGTACCGCTCCCGCACGGCACGTCGTTCCTTGCCATGCGAGCAGCACTACCCGCTCGCGCCGACAGCGTCGAAAAAGATGGCTTGAGGATCTTTTCCCTGGAATCAGCGCTTGTCGAGTGCTCTCCGCAATACTTCTCCAGCCACCCAACCGATGCGCGGACAGCATTGTCAATGGTCCACGACGTTTCCGGGCTGCTTGCGAGACTGCTGGAAGGCGGCCACAGCCGGATCGCCGGCCGCCTGGCCGGTGCTTTCCGGAATGCCGGCCGTGACAGGCTGGCAGACGAGATCGTAAAGACGATGGCAGCCGCTGGATACGATGTTCGAGAATTCGATCCCTTTGATGATAGCCCGCTGCTCGTCTTGCCCTCGCGCGAAACATCGCCCGCCGCAAATCGCATAAGGCTGCTTTGGGCAAAGATGCGAGAAACCGTGATCCAGCGATTCCCGGCGGCACCAGGCTTTCCGTCCGATGCCAAAGCCTATATGCGGGGGGTCGAAGAAGCATATGTGACGGATGCATATCACTCTCTTTCGATAGAAGGATACCGGGTCACGCAGGAATTGATCGAGCGCGTGCGGAGCGGAAACTGGAATCCGGAGGCGCATGAGCAGGACCGTGAGCAGACAAACGCGATGGCGGCGCGCGGCTACTGGCAGTCTTTCCAGGTGGTCAGGAAGAGCATCGAGCGCGTGATGGGCGGAGAGAATCCCGGCACGGTAGCTGAGGAGGATCATCGCGAGTGGTACCGGGAGATGTTTGCCCCAAGTGTCGCCGCCGGCATCCTGAAGCCCGCCGATCTCGCGGGCTATCGCAGTGGGCAGGTTTACATCCGGCAATCGATGCACGTTCCCCCGAGCCGCGATGCGGTGAGAGAGGCGATGCCGGCCTTCTTTGATCTGCTGACTCATGAGAGTGAACCGGCAGTGCGCGTCGTACTCGGGCACTTCGTCTTCGTCTATATCCATCCCTACATGGACGGCAATGGGCGCATAGCGAGATTCGTGATGAATCTGATGTTGGCTGCGAGCGGCTACCCGTGGATCGTGGTCCCGTTGCAAGAGCGCAGAGCCTATATGGCCGCCCTTGAAAGAGCGAGCGTAGGGGAAGACATCGGGCCGTTTTCAGATCTCATTGCAAGTCTGGTGGAAAAGCGACTGGCGGGAGGGCCGCTTCCGGCAGTACCTGACGAGTCAATCTAGAGCATTCAGAACTTTGAAGAGCCGCCTGCGGCCGAACTCCGCGGGCAGAGATTGACGGATTTCATCATTGAAAGCGTGCAAGTTGCTGCGGTAAACCGATTATAATCAGTGCAGATTATGGCTGAATTGCGCATTCTCTCTCCTGAAATCCTGCTGCACATCGCACAGACGCTGGAAATCCCCCTTGCTGGCCTGGTCTCGGTCATTGCACTGCTCGATGAAGGCGGCACCGTGCCCTTCATCGCCCGCTACCGCAAGGAGGCCACCGGCAATCTCGACGAGGTCAAGATACGCGACATTGAAGAGAAGCTGGGCTACTTTCGTGACCTTATGGCCCGCCGCGAGACCGTCCTCAACAGCATCCAGGAGCAGGGCAAGCTAAGCGACGAGCTGAAGGGGCGCATCGAGCGTTGTCTGGACAAGGGGGAGCTGGAAGACCTCTATCTGCCCTACAAGCCGAAACGTCGCACCAAGGCCACCATCGCGCGCGAGAAGGGATTGGAGCCGCTGGCCCAATATTTGTGGGCGCAGCAGGCGGCGGAGCTTCCGCTGGCCAACTACGCTGCGAGCTTTATCAGCGAGGAGAAAGGCGTCGCCAACGTGGACGATGCGCTGGAAGGCGCGCGGCACATCGTGGCGGAGATGATCAGCGAGGATGCGGACCTGCGCAAGGCGCTTCGCCAGTTGCTGATGAACGAGGGGATCATCGTCAGCCGCAAGGTATCGGACGCCAAGGACGAGCAAGAGAAGTTCAAGATGTACTACGACTATCGCGAGCCGGTGAAGGCCATCCCCTCGCACCGCATGATGGCCATCCGGCGTGGTGAATCGGAAAACGTCCTCTTCTTTCTCATGGAGCTTGAGCCGCAGCGCGCGGTCGATACACTCCGCTCGCGAATCCTGCGCGCGCCGGGCGACTGGACCCCACAGCTCGTGCTGGCCATTGATGACGCCTGGAAGCGCCTGCTCGACACATCCATCCAGGGTGAGGTGCGGCTGGAGTTGAAGTTGCGTTCGGACAACGACGCGATTGCGGTCTTCCGCGACAATCTGCACAACCTGCTGCTCTCGCCTCCGGCCGGCCCCATCTCCGTGCTTGGCATTGACCCGGGTCTTCGCACCGGCTGCAAGCTGGCAGTGGTGGATGAAACCGGAAAGTTCCTGACGCACGATGTGATCTATCCCTTCACCTCAAAGAGCGGACCGGAGCAGAGCACTAAGGTATTGGAAAAGCTCATCTCGCAGTACAACGTGCGCGGCATCGCCATCGGCAACGGCACTGCCGGGCGTGAGACGGATCAGTTGGTGCGCGCCTTCTTGCAGGAGCGCAAGGAGAAGAATGTCTTCACCGTAACCGTCAGCGAAAGCGGAGCCAGCATCTACTCGGCCTCGGAGCTGGCCCGCCAGGAGTTTCCCGATCTTGATCTAACGGTGCGCGGCGCCATCAGCATCGCTCGCCGATTGCAGGATCCCCTCTCCGAACTGGTGAAGGTCGATCCGAAGTCGATTGGCGTTGGACAGTATCAGCATGACGTCGATCAGCGGCATCTGCACCAGTCGCTGGAGGCCGTGATTGAGAGTTGCGTCAACCGCGTCGGCGTCGACCTCAACACCTCATCATGGACGCTGCTTCGTTACGTCGCCGGCATGACCGAGCGCACCGCGCTGAACATTGTGAAGTTCCGCGACGAGAATGGCCGCTTCCACTCACGCACCCAGTTGATGAAGGTGCCAGGCGTCGGCCCCAAGACCTTTGAACAGGCCGCCGGCTTTATGCGCATCCGCGATGGCGAGAATCCGCTGGACGCGACCGCTGTGCATCCCGAGTCCTATCCCGTGGTGCAGCAGATCGCCGAGTCGCTCAAGACGCCGGTCGCCGAGCTGATCAAGCGTCCCGAGCTGCTGGAAAGGTGGAGCGCGCGCAACTCTCTGCCGGCGCTTTCACGGTCAACGACATTCTGGACGAGTTGAAGAAGCCCGGCCGCGATCCACGAGACAAGTTCGTCGCGCCTAGCTTTGCCGAAGGCGTCCGGGAGATTGCCGACGTGCAGGCGGGCATGGTTCTGGAAGGCGTAGTCACGAACGTCACAAAGTTCGGAGCGTTCGTCGATATCGGCGTGCATCAGGACGGACTCGTCCACATCAGCGAGCTTTCCAATCGCTATATCAAGGATCCGGGCGATGCCGTGAAGGTGGGGCAAATCGTGAAGGTCAAGGTGCTGAGCGCGGATCTCAAAACAAAACGCATCGCGCTCTCCATCAAGGCTCTGCTTGCGGGGGCGACGCCACGTGAGCCAGCGAAGCCCAGCGCGAAAGCTCAGCAGCAGGTTTCAACGGAGCAGAAGCTCTCGATGCTCGCCTCGAAGTGGAAGGCGAGAGTAGGGTAGCCTCGACTGGAAGCACATGCAGCTATTCGATGCCACCAGAATGGAAGTCCTTCACTTGGCTGCCAATAAAATAGGCGCGTGCGAGATTCCGTACTATCCCGCTGCATACACGGTCTCACTGCGGAATATTCTGTAGTGCACACTCCTAAACTAGACACCCAGGGCCTCGGTTTTTGTTAGTGGTTGCAGTTGCACGAAGCCAGCCCGGGCCGCTTCCAGTATCTGATCGATGAAAACCGAGGCGACTGCCAACTTCCTCAGTCGCCGCTGTTGCGGCTGCTTCCGGCCCGCACCGCGCTCGCCAGTACCTCCCGGACCATACATCGGGGAACTCCCAACTTCCGCGAGATTCCGAAAATCGCCCCAAACACCAAACTCATACTACCGACGTATCTGCTCAAACAGCTCCACCTTCACCCTCCGGCTCAGCCAGCTGCTTTCCTGCTATTCGTCGGGCCGCGCGGATGCGCTCTTCCCCCCAAGCACAGCCATAGCGCCCTTCTCCATCTCATCTTTCCAATGATAGTAGACCGTTGGAGAGATTCCGTGAGTGCGGCGGCGTCTCAGCCAATGCTACGGCTCTTCAGACCCTTCATCACAATGGCAAAATTCTCTACCGCTGTCCTCTGAACTCTCGAACGTCTTCCCATTCGCGCTTTTGTAAAGGCCCCGATCCTAACAATTAACCGTGTCCAGTTATAGTGGGCTGCACTACAACCGTTTCCACTACTGGAGACCCCGCCAATTGTGAACACTACATTACCTGTTGTGGCTACCAGGCGGAACCTCGAACAGTGATTGAGGTTGAATTCCAAATAGTTGGTGTGCCAGCAGTTCCGTTGAACGTCACGATATCTCGCACCTTGACTGACACCAAAGCCCTGACCCAGAAATTGCCACAGAGGTCCCCACTGAACCTGCTGTTTGAGATAGAGATGTAGCGCTCTTTGTAGCCTGTCTTTGTCTTCCCGTCTTCAGCTGGGGCGCCAAGGGTGATACCGACACGCGCATCCCACACTGCGAGAACACCTGTAGGGTTCCTTGCCGCAGGGAGTGGCCGTGTACAGCTCCTTGAGCGGCAATCAGACTGAGTATCTGGTGGAGATCGCCGGGGGCGACAAGCGCGCGCACTACGCGCGGCTTGTTTACCGGAGGCCCACCCCCCACCCAGAGCTCACAGACCAAATCCTCGGAGTTGGCAGCATCCGCACGCTGCTCTTGCTGCGTTCCGAGGACTGTGATGATACCTATCCAAACCTCTCTACCATCTGGATTCCCGGATACAGAGGTACTGTCAATCAAGCAGAGGCACTGCACTTCTTCCAAGGAGTGAACCGACCCTCTATTTCATCAGGGGAGGTCCTTCCCTGCTACGTTCTGCCTGCGAGCAGAGTGCGTTGGCGCGGATTCGAGGCTGTGATTCGGTAGATACCTGAAGACAGATCGCCCCTTGTATTCGGAGTGATTCGTCTTCAGGACTTTCATGCCTTCAGTGCTCCCCAAAGAACCGTGAGCGCGACTGTAACTCTCCACCATCTCGCAGACTATGTCGTTCCGGTTGGTTATATGCTGCGGCCATTGCTGTAAGGAACATTGTTCATGCGCTGCTTCACCCAATCGAATGCCTGAGAAGATTGAGGTGACCTGTTCATCGTGCCTGCTCTTCGGGAAGGCAATCAGTTCATTGGGGGTATTCACCAGCAAGTCCTCATCCGGGAAATATATCGAAGCCATACTCAATCAGGCTGGTGGCAAAAGAATCCCATCTCACCTT